>CAZUCM010000065.1:0-11441 GCA_964619235.1 uncultured Terriglobales bacterium | reverse complement strand
GGCGCCATCCGCTGTGGAAAACTTGATGCCGTTGTATTCCGGCGGGTTGTGCGAGGCGGTAAAGTTGATGGCGCCATCGGCACGGCAACGGATTACCTCATAAGAGATGGCCGGGGTGGGAGCGGGCTGGGAGATCAGCAACGGCGTGATTCCGTGGGCCCCCAGCACCTCCGCGGCCAGTGCGACCATGGTTTCGCCGAGGAAGCGCGGGTCGCGGCCGACGAGCACGCGAGCCCCCGTGGGCTTCTGGGAAATCACATATCGGGCAATGCCGGTAATCGCCCGCCGGGCGGTGGTAAAGGTGAACTCGTCCGCGATAATCGCCCGCCATCCAGAGGTGCCAAATTTGATTGCGACTGGCATGCTGCGCATTTTCTCCTTGACCCCGCTGTCCAGCCTGGATACGGGAGCAGAGGAAAATGCTGGCCGATCGTTGCCGGTGTAAATTAGGAGCCGGGTAATGGAGAATTCTAAATCATGGACGAGAAGAAAATCGTTCTGACCGCCGCAGGCTCGAAAGAAGAGGCGCAAGAGATCGCCCGTGCTCTGGTGGAGCGCCGCCTGGCCGCTTGCGTCAACCTGGTAGGCCCGGTGCAATCGATCTACCGCTGGAAGGACGCCATCGAGAACGCCGAAGAATGGCTGCTGTTGATCAAGACCACGGCGGCAGCGTTTCCCGCCGTTTGCGATACGATTCGTGAACTTCACTCCTATGAATTGCCGGAATGCGTGCAAATTCCGATCGAAGCCGGCAGCGCGGATTATCTGGAATGGATACAGAAAAACGTGGGGGGAGGCCACTAGCGCTTCAGCAACCTTCTCAGCGGTGAAACTCTTTATTTTGCGGCACGCTCTTCGCCGGCGTAATAGCCGCTGCGGGTTCGAACCTGGAGTTTGCCAAAGCCCTTGGCATGGGCGGTCACGCGGATGGTGCGATACCCGCCGGAATTTCGCGGCGTGGACGGCTTGTACGCCAGCGTATATTGGCTGCGGATATCGTGCGCCACCTGACGGCTGATGCTATCGACCTCCGACAAGTTCTTGGGGAAGAAGGCGACTCCGCCGGTCGCATCGGCAATCGCCTGGAGGGCGCGTTTGGCATGGCGCGCTTCCACCTTGGCATAATGTCCGGAATCCTGGTCGAGGACGCCGATGGCATAGATTGTGGGTCCGTTCTCCACCTGCAATGCGCGGAGGGTCTTCTCCAGATTGGCGACGCTGGCGGTGTCCTCGCCGTCGGTGACTACCAGCAATACCCGTTTCTCCAAACGGGCATTCTTCTTGAGATGCTCCGCGGAAGCCAGGATGGCGTCATAAAGGGCGGTTCCGCCGCGAGTGTCGATTTCCTCCAGCGCTTCCTGAAGCTTCGGGACGGAACTGGTGAAATCCTGATCCAGGTAAAACTCGTCGTTGAAATTTACAACAAACACTTCATCGTTCGGATTGCTGGCTTTGACCAGATTGATTGCCGCCTGATTGACCGCCGGGCGTTTGTCCCGCATGGATCCCGAATTATCAATCACGATTCCGAGCGCCACCGGGATATCTTCGTGATGGAACGATGTGATCTTCTGCGGTTTATCGTTTTCCAAAACCGTAAAGTTGCCGCCGGTCAGGGTGGTAACCGGGCGGTTGTGCTCGTCAACCACCGTTGCATGCAAGGCGACCTCTTCCACTTCCGTCTTGAAAACGAAAGTACCGCCATGCGTGGTTGTTGGTTCCTGTATCTCTCCCGGAGGATGATTCGGCAGCTGAACGGTATCCGAGGGCTGATTGGGCGCGACGGACGGTATGCTCTTGTCCGTTTGCTGCTCAGAGGACGGCGCGGCTGAACCCTGCGTGCCGGTCTGGGGCGGATTCGCGCCCGCAGGCTGAGCCTGTCCCCGCAACGGAGACACGCTAAACTGCGCCAGGATCAGGAAGAGAAACAAGGGCCCAAGCAGGCTACTCAGGCGCATAGTAGCCGGTCTTCGCATAGACGTGCAGGGGAGGCAGTCCTTTGGGCGGCTGCAGCTTGACTTTGATTTTGTGCCACTTTCCATCATGCATCGGATGATTCGGACGATAGCCGAGGACATATTGATTACGCAACTCTATTCCAATTTTAGTCGCGGCGGCGGAAAGTTCGTCGAGATTCTCGATTCGAAAAGCGTGTCCGCCGGTAATCTCCGTGATCTGGTCCAGCAACCCGGGCCCCATCTCCTCTTCGATCGTGCCGGGAGAGCGGTCGTAAAGTCCGATGCCATAAATCTGAACGTCAGCCTCCCGGACCATGCTCTTGATCTCGTCTTCCGTATACCGGCTATGGTTATCTCCTCCATCGGAGATGATCAATAGGGCCTTCTTCGTGTAGCTCGCCTGCCGCAGTTTGTTGATTCCGAGATAGACGGCATCAAGCAAGGCAGTGCGGCCGCGTGCGTTTACGAATAACAGCTTGGCTTGGATGTCGTCGATATTTTGCGTAAAATCGGCCACCAATGCCGGTTGGTCGGAGAAGGCGATCATGAAGAACTCGTCCTGCGGATTGGCGGTTTTGCAAAATTCAATGACCGCATCGCGGGACCTGTCGATCTTATCGGCCATGCTGCCGCTGGCATCGAAGATAATACCAATCGAAACCGGCGCATCTTCGGAGGAGAAGTGGCGGATCTGCTGCTGGTCGCCGCCATCGAAGACCTGGAAATTGTCCTTCTCCAGGCCGGTAACCAGACGGCTCATTGGGTCGGTTACCGTCACCGGAACCAGCACCACATCCACGTTTTTCACAATGGGACGGTCATGGCTCTTCAGACTGGAATCGGCGAATGCCGGACTGGCTTCCTGAACCGGCTTGCGCGGCTGAATGTGTACCTCGGCGTCATAGGTCTGGGCCGCCGTCTTCGCCGCCCAAGTCAATGTGAGTGTCATCAGCGCGAGGAGCAACAACGGTCTGCTCCGGAGGTTCGCGCTGTGCGAAATCCACTTCCTCTGGGATTCCATCGATTTGGCCCTGTACCGCTCCCGGCGGAGCGGCAACTTTCTCACTGTCAGATGGCCGGAGACGCGGCTTGGTTTTCCGAAAGGGAGAATCTGCCATTACGATGCCGCTCAATCTATCGGCGGTAAGAAGTTCTCGAACCGCAAAAGCCGGTGACATTGGACTGGGGGTCCGCGTTTGCGGGAGGCACCTGCTACAATTTTCCTGATTTCAAGAAAGCAAAGGTCCCATGGCACAGATTTTTCCCTTTCCGGCATTGCGTTATAACCCGGCCCGCGTCCAGGTTGCCGACGCGGTTACCCAGCCCTACGACAAGATCTCCCCGGCGATGCAAGAGCGCTATTACGCCGCCAGCCCCGGCAATCTGGTGCGGATCATTCTGGGCAAACGCGAATCCGGGGACAATGATCGCGACAACGTTTATTCGCGCGCGGCTGCGTATTTCTCCGATTGGCGCCGCAACGGCATTTTTACGCAGGATTCCTCCCCGTCTTTTTATGCCTACTCGCAACTTTTTTCCGTTCCGGGAGCGGCCGGAGTCACATGCGAACGGCGCGGGTTTATCGGTGCCGGCCAGATTGAAGAGTACGACGCGGGGGTAGTCTTCCGGCACGAACAGACCCTGTCGGCTCCGAAAACCGACCGGTTGAATCTGTTGCGCGCCACGCGCGCCCACTTTGGCCAGATCTTCATGTTGTACAGCGATCCGCAAAAGGCGGTGGATTCCCTGCTCTTTGGCGGCGCCGCACGTCCCGACATCGATGTGCAGGACGAGTTCGGGGTCCGGCACAGGGTATGGAAGGTGTCCGATCCGGAAGTGATCCGGCAGGTGCGAGGTCTGATGGGCGATAAGAAGCTGATCATCGCCGACGGCCACCACCGCTATGAAACCGCGCTGAACTATCGGAACGAACGCCGTCAGCAGGCGGTCGATCATGGCGCGCCCGGCGGCGGCGACGCCCCCTACGAGCGCATGATGATGACATTCGTGAATATGGATGCCGAAGGGCTGCTCATATTGCCGACGCATCGCGTTGTCTTTGGACTGCCGGATTTCAATGCCGCCCGGCTGCAGGAACAGGCTCGCCCTTATTTCACGATCACTCCCCTGCCCGAGCGCGTGGCGGGAGCAGACGCGGCCCGGCTGCTGTCGGAGACCGGGCAAGGCCGTTCGGTTCTGCTGGCGATTACCCGGGAGGCCGATTTTCTGCTGGAGGCAAGGCCCGAAGCGGATGGAGCGCCGGCTCTTTCCAGCCTTTCTCCGCGGCAGCGCCGCCTCGACGTGGCCAAACTGCACAAGATCGTGCTGGAGAGCGTACTGGGAATTTCCGAAGAGGATATCCGGAACCAAAAACACATCAACTACATACGCGAGGCGGGAGAAGCGATCGAGCGCGTGCGCCAGGGCGCCAATGCCGCTTTTCTGATGAATCCCGTGCCGATCGGGCAGATGCGCGACGTTGCTTTCGCCAATGAGGTGATGCCGCAGAAGTCCACGGATTTTTATCCCAAGCTGCTGAGTGGCTTGACTGTCTATGCCCTGGAGTAGTGCAGTCCGGATACGTCCCGGGTCCATGCTTCGTACTATCGGCTCCAGAGTGAGGCCGCGTTGGAGCGCGATGGCACTGGGCGGAGTTCTGTTGCTGGCGCTGCTGTGGACTGTCCTTCCCTGGGCCCAGTCAACGGCGGAACAGAAACAGGTTGCGGTTTTTGCCGCCAAGGCAACCTATTCCCTGCCAGTGGTGACTCGCGACGGAAGAGAGTACGTCGGCCTGGCGGAATTGCTGGAGCCTTTGGGATCCGTCAATGCCAGCCCTGAGGGCAGGAAGTGGAAGCTGCGTTTCAATGATATTGAGGCTCAGTTTCAGTCTGGAAAGTCGCGGGCGAAGGTCGCCCGGAGCGAAGTTGAAATTGGCGGCCCGTTCTTGATGGAAGGTGGCCGGGGACTGGTGCCGCTCTCAACCCTGCCGCAGCTGCTGGCGGGACTGCTGCCCGATCGGCCGATTCTCTTCCACGCGGCGGCACGGCGGTTGTTTCTCGATCGAACCGAAGTCCACTTTTCCGCCGAACTCAAGCGTGGCGCCGCCAGCCAGCTGCAATTCACCTTTTCGGCGCCGGTGAATCCGTTCATTGCTACGGAGCCGGGAAAGTTGCGCATGGTTTTTCAACGGGAGGGGGTCGTCGGGACGGGGCCCTCGGAGAGCCAAAGCTTTCCCGACAAGACGATCTCATCCCTGACCTATGACGAAGGCAATGGCACGGCCGAAATTACGGTCAATAGTCCCATGCCGCTGAGCGCGTTTTTCAGCGGGGACCGTAAGACGGTCACGGTGGCGCCGGAAGTGGCTCCGCAGCCGGCGCAGGGGAAAGGATCGGCACAGCCGTCTCCTGCTCCGGCAGCGGTCACCGCCGGGGGTAAGCCGGGTGTCAAAGCCGCCAAGCCTTCGGGATTGCCGGCCGCAAGAGGTTTTCTGGTGGTAATCGATGCCGCCCATGGAGGAACGGACCGCGGAGGCACGATTACCGATGATTTAGCGGAGAAAGATGTCGCTTTGGCATTCGCCCGCCGCCTGCGCAACGAGCTGCAGAACCGCGGCATTACCTCTCGCTTGATTCGCGACGGGGATGGAACCATTCCGCTTGAGCAACGCGCAGCAACGGCAAATGCCGCTATGCCGTCTTTGTATCTGGCGGTGCACGCCGCCGGTTCCGGCTCCGGAGTGCACATCTTTGCCTCCAATCTTGTGCCGTTGGGAAAGACCGTGGTTTTTCTCCCCTGGGATAGCGCCCAGGCGGCCTACATTCAAACCAGCCGGGAAGTTGCCGGCGCCCTGGCTGACGAATTTTTAAAACGCGATATTCCCGCCATAACGCTGGCGGTGCCAGTGGCTCCGCTGAACTCGATTGCAGCGCCCGCCCTGGCGATCGAAGTGGCGGCGCCCGCCGGGAGAGCGGTGGAGGACATTTCGTCGGCTGCGTATCAGCAGTCTGTGTGCGGCGCCATCGCAACCGCCGTCGCCGGAGTGCGCAGCCGCCTTCCTTACGGGGGGGCGACGCCGTGATTCCTCGCCGTCTGCTCATCGCCGTCAGTGTGTTGATCCTGGGGGTATTCGGACTGGGATTGTATGTTGGGAGGGTTGTGCGCAGGGTTCGCCAGCCGGCCCCGGCTGTGGCGGATACCAGTCCGGTGGCTCCGCCGGTCAAGGGGACCCCCACCAATGTTGTATTGTTTGTGGCTGACGATACGGATGGAGCGCTGCACCGGCAGACGTTCACCATCCCGGTGCCGGAGGACCCGGCAAAGCGGGAGGGTGAGATCCTGCGGGCCCTGGTCGCGCTGTACCATAAGGAGGACTCCCCTCACCCATTGGCTGCGGGCGCGGACATCATGAACGTGTATCTGGTCAACGGCAGCCTTGCTGTGGTGGACGTAAATGGCATTTTCGCGGATGGGCATCGCTCGGACATACTGGCTGAAGAATTAACCTTGGCATCGTTGGCGGAGACACTGGCGGGCAATTTGCCGGGCATCACCAACATGAAGTTGCTGGTGGATGGCAAGGAGCGGCCTACACTGGCCGGACATGCGGATTTGACGCAGCCTTATCGCGTGGCCGATGCCGCGCCGCTGGTGAGATAGATGAATCCTTGCAAGATTGGCGTATTTGATTCCGGAGTTGGCGGACTCACCGTGTTGCGCGCCCTGTGCGATCGCATTCCGCAGGCGGAGTATCTCTATTTCGGGGATACGGCCCGGCTGCCGTATGGCGCCAAGTCAGCGCGAACGGTGGCCAAATATGCCATTGAGGCCGCACGTTTTCTGCAGGAGCGAGGAATCGACAGGCTGGTGGTTGCGTGCAATACAGCTACCGCCCTGGCCTTGCCCGCGATCCGTCAGGCAGTCACGATCCCAGTGGAAGGCGTGGTCGAGCCGGGAGCCGAGCGCGCCGCCGCCGCCACCACGCGCAAGAAGGTCGTCGTGATTGCCACGGAAGCCACCATTGCCAGCCACGCCTATAAACATGCGCTGGAAGGCCGCGACATTCAGGTCTGGGAGAAGCCGTGTCCGCTGTTCGTGCCTCTCATCGAGGAAGGGTGGATGGATGATCCCGTCACGAAACGTGTCGCACATACGTATCTGGACGATGTCTTCTATGATTACGAGACCGGACCCGACGTGCTCGTACTCGGCTGCACCCACTACCCAGTGATTAAACATGTCCTGCGCAGTGTAGTTCCCTGGCGGGTGGAGATCGTCGATTCCGCCGAATGGACGGCACAGTCGCTTGCCAAAGTCGTATGCCAGGAGCCGGCATCGGCGGAGCCCACCGCAACGCCCGAGGTCGCCTACTTCGCCACCGACTCGGTCGAGAGATTTCGCCGGCTGGGCGAACTGTTCATGGGACGGCCGCTGGACGATGTGACTCAGGTGGATATCGGCGGATGAAAGAGCGGCCGCCGGACAAACAGCCCCAGGCAACCAGCACCGGGCCCCAAGCTAGAACCAAATCATCCGGATTCCGGCTGCGACGACCCGCTCCCCGGCAGTTTATAGTAATGGTTCGCAGCTACTGGTTTAGCTTATTACTTGTCCCTTATTACTTATTACGATTCATGCGCCGGCTCATTATCAATGCGGACGACTTCGGTCTCACCCCGGGGGTAAACCGTGGTATTGAGGAATGCGTGCGCCAGGGCGTGGTGACCTCGATCACGCTGATGGCAAATGCCGGAGCGTTTGCCGACGCCGCTGAAAAGACAAATGCACTCACCCAATTGAACTCCTCTTCTCCGCGCCTTTACACCACTGCGCGAGGTGCGGTTGGACAAGCCGGCATCGGGTGCCACGGGGTCCTGGTGGATGGCATTCCGGTGCTGCCGCTGGAGGATGTGCCCAGCCTGCTTGCGAGCGAGGGCAAAGAGTTTCGGAGCAGTCTGGGAGCTTTTGCCCGGGCCGCGGTGATCGGCCGGCTGGACGCGGACGAGATCACGGCGGAAATTTCGGCGCAGATTCGCAAGCTGCAGGCCGCCGGAGTGCGTTTGTCGCACCTGGATGCCCATAAGCACGTGCACCTGTTCCCATCGGTATTGAAGCCGCTTTTGCGAGCGGCCCGCGATTGCGGGGTACGGGCGATTCGCAATCCTTTCGCGCCGGTGAAACCGCTGGCCTTCGCCCATCTCATGCGGCGGCCGCATCTTTGGAAAAAGTACACGGAAGTGAAACTATTGCGGGGCTGGGCGCAAAATTTTCGCCGGGCGGTTGCCGCGGCGGGACTGACCACCACCGACGGAACCTTTGGGATCGTTTCTACCGGCGCGCTCGATCTGGAGTTGTTTCGCGCCATTATCGGTTGCATTCCCGAGGGCACCTGGGAGTTTTGTTGTCATCCGGGATACGTGGATGCCGAGCTCGCCAAGGTACGCACGCGCTTGCGGGCATCGCGCGAGCGCGAGCGCGAAGTACTCACATCGCAAGCGGCCGGCGATATCCTCGCGGAGCGCGGAATTCAACTGATCAATTATTGGGAGCTGGGCCATGAATCGTAAGCAAGGTGCCGCAATCTAAAGGGAAGGACCGGTTCATTGAATCGCATGGCGGGAGATCTGGGACGGGAGACGGGAGACGGCGAAGAGCATGAAGATCGGCATAACCTGTTACCCCACCTATGGTGGCAGCGGCGTGGTGGCTACGGAATTGGGCATCGAACTGGCTCAGCGCGGCCACGAAGTGCACTTCATTACTTACAGCCAGCCGTTCCGCCTGTACGATGCCATGCAACCCAACATCCACTATCACGAAGTGGAAGTGTCCAACTATCCTCTCTTCGATTACCCGCCCTATGACCTGGCGCTGGCCACGCGAATGGCCGAGGTAGCCCAGATTTACGGGCTGGACCTGCTGCATGTCCACTATGCCATTCCCCACTCGGTATCCGCATTGCTGGCACGCCAGATGCTGGCGAAGGCAGGACGCCGTCTTCCGTTTGTCACCACGCTGCACGGCACCGATATCACGCTGGTGGGCGCCGACCGGTCGTATTTGCCGATCACGCGCTTTTCGATCGAGGAAAGTGACGGAGTGACGGCGATCTCCCATTATCTGCGGGAACGGACCGTACGGGAGTTTGAGATTCAGCATCCTATCGAGGTCATCTGGAATTTCGTCAACTGCGATCTTTATCATCGGGATATCGGCGCCCGTGAGCGGCGCCGGGAATACGCTGGCGATGACGAACGGCTGCTCGTTCATATTTCGAACTTCCGGCCGGTGAAGCGCCTGACCGATGCGGTGGAAGTCTTCGACCGTGTGCAGAAGAAAGTGCCGGCAAAGCTGTTGTTGATTGGTGACGGCCCCGACCGCTCCAAGGCCGAATGGCTGGCCGTGAAGAAAGGGATTCATAAGCGCGTCATTTTTATGGGCAAGCAGGACCGCGTTCACGAGAAGTTGGCCATGGCGGATGTCCTGTTGTTGCCCAGCGAAATGGAGTCTTTCGGATTAGCCGCACTGGAGGCGATGGCATGCGAGGTGGTACCGGTGGCGACGCGGGTGGGTGGAGTGCCGGAGGTCATCGACCATGGAGAAACCGGGTTTATGGCCGAAGCCGGTGATCTTGATGCCATGGCCAATTTCGCGTTGGAGGTGCTGCTGGACGATGCACGCCTTCATGCCATGGGGAAGGAAGCCCGCAGGCGCGCCCGTGCTCGCTTCTGTGCGGATAAGATCATTCCGGAATACGAGAAGTATTACCGCTTCGTGCTGGAACAACAGCCCTGAGAGGCAGCCACGAGCTTCAAACCGGAACCGGCCGCGTTCGGCTTGCGGCTTGGTGCTGGACCTTAGCGTCCTCCGTGTTCGTTTCCTGCTTCGGTAAGCAGCGCATTCGCCGCCCGCAGCCGCAGGTGCTTGTCGCGGAAGTGGCGCATGGCGCGTTCGCCCCAGGCGCGGACAAAATAGTAGTTCAGACTGCCACCGATGATGCTGCTGACCACGGGAATCAGGCGGCCGGCCCAGCGCTCCACCACTTCCGTGCTGGCCTCCACGGCAATCGCCTGGATTACACGCGGAACAAACCGGTTGAGCACGCTCTTCTCGATCAACTCCCGGCTGATATCCACTCCCGCGGCGCTGGCGGCAGCCAGCCATAGCTCTGCCATCTCTTCGTCGGTGTTGAACTCAAAGCCGTAAATCAGGCTGAGCTTCTGAATGGTGCGCATGGAGATGGCGGCCAGGATTCCCAGATCCGGCAGCAAGGTCAGGAAGCCGCCCAGGCCCAATCCCGCGCCTTCTACGGCTGCGACCTTCATGCCGCCACGAATTACGTCAAGCGCGACATTGTCCAATTGCTCGAGCGGAACGGAAAAGGAGCCGGCATAACTCTTGACCGGAACGCCATAGGAAACTTGCAGCCGCATCAGGAAACTGGCGGGATCGACCCTGACGGTTTCATAGGCTGAGACAAAACCGCGTCGCATAGCGCCTTCCATCCGCCGCCGCAGCCATCCCTTTTGTTCAACCGGCATAGTCCAATTTTAATCCGATTTCAATCCCGAGTTAATCCCATAAAGGGAATCTATCGCTGTGCGGCGAGGCAGCCGGTGACCCAAGAATCCGTTGACACCGGTCAGGAATGAGATAGAATTCGGGCGTCCCATAATCACAGTTTTTCCAGGCCCCCTGATACAGCAGGACATATAAAGAGGTCTGTCTTCAACATGGCAAAGGATCGCCCCGGGCGAGCGCTTTGCGCAGCAGTGAATTGTCTAGAATTCACGATCGAGGTGTGAAATGAAGACTTCAAGCCATGATTCGCGAATCATACCAGCGGCCGTGTACGTGGCGGCAATCTTTATCCTCGTAGCTCTTATGGTTCCTGCTGTCGCAGCGCAGGGTAACCCGCCAAGACTTGTTCCAGGCACGATCGTTACCGCCGCCGGCGGAGCCGCGGCGCCAACCCAAAACCCGGACGGAAGCTACAGCGGGGGCAACCTGTGCGGTGCTCCCTGGAGTCAAGCGGGAACAGGCCCCATCTGGCCGACCCCGCCATTCGATGTTCTCGGCGATGGCTGTCCGGCAAATCAGGCGGTCCTCTCTTCGCCGAGATATGCTATTCCCGATCCTTTCGGCACTCTTTGGGTGCTGGATACGGGAGATGGTGTCTACACTGACGTTCGCTGGGTTAATCCGGTAAGCGGCATTATCAATGCCTATAATTTTCAGGCGACGTATCCGCTTTATGGCAGCAGTCCGCCTAATGACAGTAGTCCGCGCGGCATAGCCTTCGATATTTCCGGCAACGCCTACTACATGGGCGAGAACAAGAGCAAAGGCTGGAAGATCGATTACATCAGCGGCGGGCTAACCCAGTTTGCCGGCAACGTCACCGGCGGCAGTGGTTGCAGCGGAGATGACGTTCCGGCACTTGGCGACGGAATCGATAACCCTTCCGGCGTCGCGCCCGATACC
>CAZUCM010000064.1:0-11462 GCA_964619235.1 uncultured Terriglobales bacterium | reverse complement strand
CCGGCAATGATCTCTACAAGACCGGTTTCTATGCCAAATCCTATGCCGAAGAGCCGAAATGCCCGGACCTGGAACTGAACGTCCTGGTAAGCATCGAGGACGTTACCGGCAAGGTGAATGCCGGAGTGAAACCCGGTATGGCGGCGGCCGCCGCCGGATCGGTCCAGCGCGCGGCGATGTCCCAGATCGAATCGGACTGCAACAAGGCCACCGGCTTGCGCTGTGACGTGGTCACGTTATACTCGGGTGCAATCTTCCATCTCTACCGGTACAAGAAATACACGGATGTCCGTCTGGTCTTCGCTCCCGAATTCGATATCGCCTTTTTCGGCGGCGACCCGGACAACTTTGAATTCCCGCGCTATGACCTGGATGTGGCGTTCTTCCGGGCCTATGAAAATGACAAGCCTGTCCACCTGGAGCATTATCTGAAATGGTCGGCCGGAGGGCTGAAGGACGGCGATCTGGTATTTGTCAGCGGTCACCCGGGTTCCACCGGAAGGCTGCTGACCACATCCCAACTGGGATTTTTGCGTGATGTGGGCTTTCCCTTTCAGCTGGAGATTCTGACGCGGCGTGACAAGTTGCTGCGCGACTGGAGCGGCAAGGCGGAGGAAAACTACCGCCGCGCCCAGGAAGACATTTTCGGAATCGAGAACAACATCAAGCGCATGAAGGTGTACTACTCCAGCCTCTTTGACAAGGGCATCATGGACAAGAAGCAGGCGGAAGAAACGGCGCTGAAGGACTCCGTCTCCGCCGATCCGAAGAAGCAGGCCGAGTTCGGCAATCCCTGGGCCGAGGTCGAGCAGGCAATGAAAACCGAGCGCGAGATCTACATTCCGTTCGTGCTTCTGGAACGGAATCTCGCCTTTCGCGGCGACCTGGCCGGCGTGGCGCGTACGCTGGTCCGGTTGGCCATCGAGAAACCCAAGCCCAACGGTGAGCGCTTGCGCGAGTACCGCGAATCCGCGCTGCCTTCGCTGGAGCAATCGTTGTTCGCAGCCAACCCTGTCTACAAGGACTTGGAAGAGATTCAGCTGGCCGATTCGCTGGCTACGTTGCAGGAAAAGCTTCCCGATGATCCGGCGACCCGGGCGGTACTGAAGGGCCGTCCTCCCGCCGTGGTGGCGCACGAGCTGATCGCCAATACCAGACTGGAAGACATCGCCTACCGCAAGCAGCTCTTCCAGGGAGGGTTGGAGGCCGTGGCTGCCAGCACCGATCCGCTGATCGTGCTGATGCGCACAATCGATCCTGAAGCGCGCGCCCTTCGCACCCGCTACGACAATGAGGTGGATTCCGTCGTTCTGCGTGCCGGCGGCGCCATTGGCCGCCTGCGCTTTGCCCGCGATGGCTACAATACTTCCCCGGACGCAACTTTCACGTTGCGGCTCTCTTACGGCCCCGTGCGTGGTTATGTGGAGGACGGACTGGGGGATGTGGTTCCCAAAGGCACGGCAATCGCACCGTTTACGCAAATCGGTGGAGCCTTCAGCCGTGCGGACAAGATGGGCAATAAAGACCCGTTCCGCCTGCCCAAGAGCTGGCTCGATGCGTGGCAGGCCGGCAAACTCAACCTGGATACTCCGCTTGATTCCGTTTCCACCAGCGACATCATCGGCGGCAATTCCGGCTCTCCGGTCGTCAATACGGCGGGAGAGCTCGTAGGGATTATTTTTGACGGCAATATGCAGTCGCTGCCCTGGATCTACGTCTACGACGATACCGCCGGACGCGCCGTCAGCGTGGATTCGCGCGGCATTGTCGAAGCCCTGCGCCATGTCTATGGCGCCACCCGCGTGGTCGACGAATTGACCGGAGCCACCCCGTCGGCAACGGCTGGGAAGGCAAAGTAATCAAAAGAGGCAGTCAGAGTTCCAGCGTGGCCAGCAACTCTTCGAGCTTCTCCGAATCCAGAGGCAACCGGCGTTCACTGGCCGCCAGATTTTCGATCTCGTCAAAACCTTGCAGCAGCCGAAGTTTGGCGGCGGCATACTGTTCGGATTGTGTCAGCGTGCGTCCGTGGGTGAGGGCCCAGGAATCCACGGCAGGCGTCAGGACAAACACACTGACGGCATAGACCGCGTGCCGGTCTGAAGTGACGTCAAATACGTACTCTGTAGCCGGCGCGCAGGGGTCTCCGGCAAGAGCCTCCCGTTGTCCGACGAAATAGTACTGATACACGTATCCGCTCTGCGCGGTGTATGTCTTTATGCGGCGGAGTGCCATAGAGACCACTTCATCTGCTGTCTGCTGCAGGCCGGAGGAGATTTGCCCAGCGCTGCTTCGACTCACTCCATCGGCCCGGATACCGTGACTGAAGGCGGCCGGTGATGCCGTCATCCGAGCCGCCGCAATGAACCACCAAAATCGCCAGTTTAGGATCGGTCCGTAAGCGGTCGAAGAGATCCACGGAACCGTCCTTGGCCTTCAACATGGTAATGGACAATCCCAGCCACGGCGGATTGTTCAGCCATACCCGCTTCTCCTGCTGCAGGACGCGAACTCCCGCCGTCGTACATGGATTAAACGTCAGCCCCGCGGGAACGTTCATGGAATTCACGATCCAGGTTCCTTCCCCCGGCTGCGGCGCCGCATGCTTGGGCAAAGCCAGAAATCCCGCCACCGGTCCCAGTACGGTTTGCAGCGCAACCAGTGCCAGGATCGCGCATAACGAACCCGCGAAGGTGGCAATACGGTGGCCGTTGCCCGGTTCCATGCGCGATCCCGCGGCAATGATCAACAGCACGCAGGGAACCGTCAGTCGGTCCGCAAACAAAAATCCCGATCCGTTGACGACGCTGGGCAGCAGCGGCAGCACCGCGGCAATCAGCAATCCTCCAGCCATGCTCAGCTGCGCCACGGTGTACCGGCGCTGCACGAGATCCCTTATGTTCATCCACAATGCGGCGCACAGCATCAGCAGCAATAAGGCCAACAGCGCATAACGATAGCTCCCCAGCGCAATGGGCGACAGGATAATCATCCGCAGAAATAAAAACAGCCGCGACCAGTCCAGCTCGCCGTGGCGCACCGATGTCCACATCAACTTCATGGGCGATGCGGTGGAACGATCGACAAAGCGAGCGATATAGATCAGCGAAGAAGCGGCGATGGCCAGCGTCAGCAGGTCGGCAAACAGTGCGCGGCCATGCGCGGGGGAGCCGTCCGGCCGCTTCCGCGTCAGCGCTTCCAGCAGCAGCGCCGCTCCGCAAAAGGCCAGAATGAAAAGCACGGGCACCGGATGTGTCAGCGTGGTCAGCAGCACCAGAAATAAGAAGCAGAGGCGGCGGCGCCATCCGGATGCGCCCACACCCAGCCATATCCCCATTGCCCCAAAAGCCAGGCCCACCGCCATACAGTAGTTGTAGAAGCCCAGAAAGAGATAAACATGCAGAAGGAACGGCATGGCTAACAGCGCCATGGCGTCGCCGGAGGGTCCCAGCCGATAGGCGAAGCAGCGAAAGCCATAGCCGGTGATCGCCACGCAAGCGCAGGCGATAATCTTTTCCGCCAGCAGCGGCGAAAAGCAGCGCAACAGGAGTACCAGCAGATAATTCTGCAGCGCATAAGGCGGCAGCCAATGGGTGATTTGATAGGAACCGCTGAAAACCTGGTGATGGAAGAGCAGTTGCGACAGCACATCCGCGTAATACAGATGAGCCGGCCCATCCTGGCTGGGAAATACCGGCAGCGAAAGAATCCAGGCGCAATAGCCCAGAATCATCAGCAAAAACAAAAAGCCTGAACTATGCGAATACTTACTCATTCTTCACCGCAGAGGAAAACCGATACAATGAGGTCCTCATTTCAGATAAACGCAGAGCCCCTACAGAGTGAATCAGCTTTGATCGGAATCAATTTCTCCCTGGTTTTCCTCCGCGCCCTTTGCGGTGAAAAAACGCCATGTTTCTATTCCGCCGGAGCCGACCGCAGGCGCGCCGCCGAGGTTTCCGGCGAGACCGGCGTAAAGTAAACCTCTTTTACCGTATACGATTTCACCTTGCTGGTCACAATCGGAACGATCTCGATATGCCAATGGTATTCGTCGTCGACCGTCTGGCGGGATCCAATCGCGCCAGTGTGCTGCGGAGTATTGGGTGCGGTATGAATCACCATGTGAAAGCCGTCGGAGACGCTGCGAATGCGGTTCAAGGTGCGGCGTAAGAGGACGGCGAGATCGCGCAATCCTCCGCCGGCCTTCGACAGAATCGGCCGCTCGAAGCTGGCGTCGTGCACGCGCGAGATGATCCAGGTTTCAAAGGGAACGCGCGGCGCAAACGGACAAAGCGCAATATGGTCACCACGGGTTTCCACCAGCCGTATCGCCTGCCGCTCCTCCTGCGCCAGAATGTCGCAGAAGACGCAGCGGTCCTTGCGGACAAAATACTCATGGGCCGCCCGCAGCTCATACAATACCCGCCGGGGCACGTAGGTTGTGGCCACCAGTTGCGAGGAGGGATGGGCAAAGTCCTGTCCGGCCGCCACGCCATAATCCTTAAAAATGCTGACGTAGTTGAAGCGCCGGTCGCGCATCAGATCCACCGCGCGCTGCGCCGCCAGCAGCAGGAATTGCTCGATCTCCACGTCCTTGGCATTCCACAGCTGCCGGGTGTGATTCGAGTTTTCCACCAGCACTTCGTGCGCGCCGACGGCGCGCATTTTGTCGTAAATGCCGTCTCCCTGCCGCTGCGGCTCGCCTTCAATCCGATAAAGCGGCGAGGGATGCACCACTGCCCGGGCCGACCACGGGCCGCCGTCGACAGGTGGCATACTGGAAAGTACTTGTAAGGGCTGCCGCGAGTCCGGACAGTAGCGGCACACACGCTCTTCCCCCGGCAAAGTGGGAGCATCGTCCCCGGTGATCACCCACGAAAGCGTGATTGGATCCTTGCGCAATTCCATGGCTCCAGTGTCCAGCTTTCAGGGGCAACTTTCAAGTTACGCATGCGGTTCCCCGCCGGAGAGCCGCCCTTCCACGTTCCAGCCTTCCCGTTCCACGCCGGCAACGGGCGATGGGAGATTAGGCTGCGCCGTATCGAGGAACGTGGAACCAGGAACGTGGAACGTTTATAATCCGCCCGAGCCTGTAATGCCCGAGCCTGTAATGAATGACGCCACCACACCGCTGATGCGGCAGTACACCGCTATCAAGAAGGAACACCCGGGTTCCCTGCTGTTTTTCCGGCTGGGTGACTTTTACGAGCTGTTTTTCGACGATGCCGTCACCGCCGCCCGGGAACTTCAGATCACGCTGACCTCCCGCAACAAGGAAAAAGGCATTGCCGTCCCCATGTGCGGGGTGCCCTACCACGCGGCCGAAGGTTACATCTCCAAATTAATCCGCAAAGGATACAAGGTCGCCATCTGCGATCAGATGGAAGATCCCAAAGTCGCGAAAAAGCTGGTTCGACGCGAAGTCACCCGTGTGATGACCCCGGGCACGACGGCCGACAATACGCTGAATTCCGAAGAGAACAACTTTCTGGCGGCCATGGCGCGGCTGGACGGCGAGGGTGGTCCCACGGCAGGCTTCGCCGCGCTGGATCTATCGACCGGCGAATTCAGGGCCACCGAGTTCCAGGGGAAAGAGGCGGAAGCGCGGCTGCTGGATGAATTGGAGCAGTTGCGTCCCCGGGAAGTGCTGTTCGCCTCCTCGGCGCCCCTGTTTGACGCGCGGTCGCCTTCGTCAGCCAGGAACCGGCTAGCCCCCGGCGCCCTCTCCTGGGCGGAGACGCCGCTGGAAGATTGGGCTTTTGCGCCCGATTACGCCCTGCCGCAGCTGGAGAGCCATTTTGGTGTGCTGTCGCTGGAAGGTTTCGGGCTGGCCGGCCGCACCGCCGCCGCCTGCGCCGCCGGCGCCATCCTGCATTATGTCCGCACCACCCAGCGCGGCACGCTGGACCATGTGGACCGCATCGGCTTTTATGAACGCCAGGACTGCCTGGTGCTGGACGCGGTCACGGTGCGCAACCTGGAGTTGATTGAACCGCTGTTTGCCGGCAGCGGCGACGGCGTCACTTTGTTCCGCGCTCTGGATGCGACGGTTACGCCCATGGGCAAGCGCCTGCTGCGCGCATGGATGCTGCGGCCGTCGCTGGAGGCCAGGGAGATCGAATTGCGGCTGGATGCGGTCGCGGCGCTGATCAAAAACATGATTCCTCGCGAGGAGCTGCGGCGCGGCATGGAGGGCGTGCTGGATATGGAACGCCTGCTCAGCCGGGTGACGCTGGAGACGGCGAATCCCCGCGATGTACTGGCGCTGGCGGCTTCCCTGCGCAAACTTCCTGGCATTCGAGCCACGTTGCGGCAATTCGGCGCCGAAGCCGGCCGCTTGAGCGAGTTGCATGCGGCGCTCGACGAACTCCTGGATGTCAGCGGCCGCATCGAACAGACGATCATTCCCGAGCCTCCGTTGACTTTGGCCGATGGCGGGGTGATTTGCCGCGGTCTAGACCCGGCGCTGGACGAGCTGCGCGAACTGAGCCACAACTCCAAACAGTATCTGGCCCAGGTGGAAGAGCGCGAGCGCAAACGCACCGGCATCAATTCGCTGAAGGTGCGCTTCAATAGCGTCTTCGGCTATTACCTGGAGATCTCCAAAGCCAATCTGCATCTGGTTCCCGCCGACTACGACCGCAAACAGACGCTGGTGAATGCCGAACGCTTCATCACGCCGGAGCTGAAGGAATACGAGAGCAAGATTCTGGACGCGCAGGAGAAGATCGTCGAGATCGAGCGGCGGATCTTTACCGAGTTGCGCGCCGCCATCGCCGCGGAAGCCCGGCGTATCCGCCAGACTTCGATTGCGCTTGCCCAGGTCGATGTTCTGGCCTGCTTCGGACATCTTGCCGCCCTGCGCAATTACTGCCGCCCGCAGTTCGATGACAGTGCCGACATCGAGCTGATCGGCGGGCGCCATCCGGTGGTGGAACTTCCCGAGCTGACCGGGTCAAACGACCGCTTTGTCCCCAACGATTTGTTTCTGAATTCCACCACCCACGCCATCCTGGTGTTGACCGGCCCCAATATGGGCGGCAAATCCACCTACTTGCGGCAAGCGGCGCTGGTGGTGATTCTGGCACAAATGGGATCGTACGTGCCGGCCCGCAAGCTGCGAATGGGCGTGGTGGACCGCATCTTTACCCGGATTGGCGCCAGCGACAATCTGGCCCGCGGGCGCTCGACCTTCATGGTCGAGATGACGGAAACCGCGGCCATCCTTAACACCGCTACGCCGCGCTCGCTGATCCTGCTGGACGAGGTCGGCCGCGGCACCGCCACCTATGACGGTCTCTCCATCGCCTGGGCCGCCATCGAGTATTTGCATGCCCGCACGCGCGGCAAGACGCTGTTTGCCACGCACTACCACGAACTGACGGAGCTGGCCGAGCAGCTGAGTGGGGTGAAGAACTACCATGTGTCGGTGAAGGAAAGCGGCGGCGGCATCGTCTTTCTGCGCAAAGTGGAAGCCGGCGCGGCCGACAAGAGCTATGGCATCGAGGTGGCGAAGCTCGCGGGGTTACCGCCCGAGGTCGTGCATCGCGCCCGCGAAGTGCTGCGGGAACACGAAGCGAAAGAGCACGAGCTCACAACTCACGTGGCGCATGACGACCTGTCGCCGGCTCCTGCCCGCGTGCAACTGACGATGTTTACGCCGCTCTCGCAGTCGGTGGTGGATCGCCTGCGGCAGGCGGATTTGAATCAGTTGACGCCGATCGAGGCGATGAATTTGTTGTTTGAATTGAAGAAGCAAGTGGAATGAGCGATCGGGGAAATCCCTCCGCGATGTCATTATGATGTCGAGTTCTCGTCGAGCGGGTGGAAGTGGTGCCCGTATTCGGTTTATGATTCACTCCGCGTCCTTTGCGTCCTCTGCGTTCCATTCGATATAGCTATGGCAATACAGTCAAAACTCGATCTACGCTCCCTCGTTGGCCAAACCCTGATCCTGGGTTTCGACGGCATAGAAGTCTCCGGCAAACTGCGCACCATGCTGCAGAGCCTGCAACCGGCGGGCATCATCCTGTTTGCGCGGAACATCAAGGAACCGCGCCAGACTTGGGAACTGCTGCGGCAGTGCCAGGAAAACGTCGCCCTCCCCATGTTTTTTTGCGTGGACATGGAGGGCGGCACGGTCGATCGCCTGCGCAATGTGATCGCCCCCGCGCCCTCGGTCGCCGATATTGTCGCCAGCCGTAATCGGCCGCTTTTCCGCCGGCATGGCCGGGTGATTGGCCGGGAGTGCGGCGCCCTCGGCTTTAACGTCGATTTCGCCCCGGTTCTGGATCTGGGCTTTGCCGCTTCCCGTTCGGTATTAACCTCGCGCACGGCTTCGGCCGATCCCAAAAAGGCGGTGGTCTATGCCCGCGAGTTCCTGCGCGGTTTGAAAGATGCGCACATCCTGGGCTGCGGCAAGCACTTTCCCGGCCTGGGCGAAGCCAACCTCGATACCCATAGCAAGCTTGCCACCATCGATAAGCCCTGGAAGAAGCTGTGGGAAGAAGATCTATATCCTTACCGCATGCTGCACCGGCAGATGCCCTTCATCATGATTGCCCATGCTTTGTATTCCAAGGTGAGCAAGGACCGGTTGCCGGCCTCGATTTCCCGCAAATGGATCAGCGACATCCTGCGCAAGAAGATCGGCTATCGCGGGCTGATCGTCTCCGACGACCTGGAAATGGGCGGCATTCAATCCGTCCTCCCGATGGGGAAAGCCGCTGTCGCCACCCTTAAAGCCGGATCTGATATTTCCCTCTTATGCCACAAAGAACAAGGGGTTTGGGAGGCATATGAAGCGGTTCTTACGGCCGCGGAACATGATCGCCGCTTTGCCGCCCGGGTGGCCGAAGCCGCCGGCCATGTGCTGGAGTTCAAGAAAAGGTCGCCAGCGCTGAAGCATCGCCGTCCGGCCCCGGCGCCGGCGACAGTGGACAAGCTGCGCAGGGAGTTGTGGGAACTGAGTGAAGAGGCTCGGATTGGGAAGGTCATGACTGAGATTTAAGGACAGAGTCCAAATGCAATTCGCTCTCGAAAGGAGCAGAGCTTGATCGTAGCCGGCGTTATGAGTGGCACCTCGGCGGATGGAATTGATGTCGCATTGGTGCGGCTGCTGGGGCGGGGATTTCATACCCGGTTACAGGTGCTCGCCCACCAGCATTTCGCCTATCCTGCCGCCGTGCGCCGGAGCATTCTCGAGCTGATGAATGCTCAGGCGCGAGTCGCCGATCTGGCGCGATTGAACTTCCTCTTGGGCGAGCTATACGCCGAAGCCGTTCTGGAAACCCAGCGGCGTGCCGGGCTCACTTGCGAGCTGATCGGATGCCACGGCCAGACCATTTATCACCAGGGGGAAGCCGCTCCGTATCTGGGCCGCAAGCTGGCGGTCACTTGGCAGACGGGAGAGGCGTCGGTCATCGCCGCGCGCTGTGGCGTTCCGGTAATTTCCGATTTCCGGCCGGCGGACATGGCCGCAGGCGGCAAGGGTGCCCCGCTGGTTCCCTTTCTCGATTACCTGCTTTACCGTCACCGGCGGCGCGGGCGCATTGTGCAGAATCTGGGCGGCATTGGGAATTTGACCGCCATTCCGCCGCGAGCCCAACCGGAACAGCTGGTTGCCTTCGACACCGGTCCGGCCAACATGGTGATCGACGCGCTTACGGAACATCTTTTCGGCCGCCGCTACGATCGCGACGGCCGTATCGCCGCGCGTGGCATAGCCATGGAGACCCTGGTTTCCGAGTTTTTGCGCCTTCCCTTCTTTCGCCGCCAGCCGCCGCGTACGGCCGGCCGCGAGGAATTTGGCCGCGAGTTCGTCGCCCAATTCCTGCGCCGCTGCGGCCGCGCCCGTAAAGAGGACATCCTGGCCACCGCCACCTTGTTTACCGCGCGTTCCATACGGGCATCGGTCGCCCTGCTGCAACGTCGTTTTGCCGCCGCTGAACCGCGGCCGGGCAGAATGGTATTCCGCGATTTTGTGGGTTCCGGCGGAGGCACGAAGAACCCCACGCTGATGGCGATGATCGCCGCCGAACTGGAGCCGTTCCGCCTGCGTATACGAACCTCGGACGAGTTTGGCATGGCCTCGGAGGCCAAGGAGGCGGTCGCCTTTGCCGCCCTGGCCTATCAGACATGGCGGCGGCAGCCGGGAAACCTGCCGGCCGCAACCGGCGCGCGGCGTCCCACTATACTGGGAAAGATTTCGTTGCCGTGAAACCTAGACCAATCTCCGGTGGATACCACTTCTTGCCTTCCCTGTCCGCTTTTGTTCTCGTCCTCTTTCTTCTTCCGCTCCTCTCCTGCGGCCATCGGCCGCCGCCGGACACGCTGGTGATGATCATCGAAAGCAGCCCGATCGATCTGGATCCGCGCGCCGGCGCCGGAGATGTTCAATCGCAACGCATTGACGAGTTGATCTTCGATTCGCTGCTCGGCCGCGACGGGAATTTCAACCTCCGGCCCTGCCTGGCGGAGCGCTGGGAAATTCCCAATCCGCTAACTTACGTTTTTCACCTGCGCCATGACGTCCGTTTCCACGATGGCCGCCCGCTGGGCGCGCGCGACGTCAAATGGACCGTCGATTCCATTCTCAACGGCAGCGTCCACAGCACCAAGGCCCTGGAGTACCGCTTTGTGGACCACATTGAAACTCCCGATGAATTTACCGTGGTATTCCAAATGAAGGAGCCGGACACGGCTTTGCTATGGAACGTTTCCGGCGCGACGCTGGGCATTGTGCCCTATGGCAGCGATGCCGCTTTCAACCGCCATCCCATCGGCTCGGGGCCATTCCGTTTCGTCAGTCAGGAGCTGGACAAAGAGGTCATCGTGGAGCGCAACGACGGCTATTGGGGTGAAAAGCCGCGGGTTCCAGAAATACGTTTCGCCGTTGTCCCCGACGCCACCACGCGGGCGCTGGAACTGCGCAAAGGCAGTGCCGATGTTGCCATCAATGCGCTATCCGCCGACACCATTGCCGCCTTGCGCAACGACCATGATTTGAAGATCGAGACCGCGCCCGGAACGATTTACACCTACCTGGCAATGAATCTCCGCGATCCTATCCTGCGGGATGGGCGGGTACGCCAGGCGATGGCCTACGCGATCGACCGCCAGGCGATTATCCATTACCTGCTGCGCGATCTGGCGCGGCCGGCCGCCGGCGTGCTGCCTCCGCAGCATTGGGCGTACAACGGAAACGTCCGCACCTATGAGTACAATCCGCAGCGCGCGCGGCAACTTCTGGACGAGGCCGGATATCGCGAGCGTAACGGCATCCGCTTCCGCCTGACGATGAAGACCTCCACCGAGGAGTCCAGCAAACTGCTGACGGCGGTGCTACAGCAGCAATTCCGCGAAGCCGGCATCGCGCTGGACATTCGCTCGTTCGAGTTCGCCACTTTTTACTCCGACGTCACCAAGGGCGCATTCCAGCTCTATTCCCTGCGCTGGATCGG
>CAZUCM010000063.1:0-11486 GCA_964619235.1 uncultured Terriglobales bacterium | reverse complement strand
AGCTGCGCCGCGATCCCATGGCCATGCTGCCCTTCTGCGGCTACCACATGGGCGATTACTTTGCCCACTGGCTCAAGATCGGCCAATCCACGGATACCGCCAAGCTGCCGAAGATTTTCTACGTGAACTGGTTCCGGATCGACGATAAGGGCCGGTTCCTGTGGCCCGGTTACTGTGAAAACAGCCGCATTCTGAAGTGGGCCTTCGAGCGTTGCGATGGCACGGCACATGCCAACGAGACGCCCATCGGACGGTTGCCGGCTGTCGCCGATCTCGACCTGCAAGGGCTGGATATTTCGGCCGCCGATCTGGATGAACTGCTGACCGTCGATCTCGACGGCTGGACGGCGGAGGTTCCGCTGATCCGTGAGCACTTCGCAAAATTCGGCAGCCGCCTGCCCGATGCCCTGAAACAACAAGTCGACGAACTGGAGAAGCGCCTCAAAGCCGCCAGGAAAAAGTCGGCTTAGAGAAATCAAAAAGTGAGTTTTTGAAATTCTGCCCCGGGAGAAAACTCCCGGGATTTTTTCTGCCTGGGAGCTCGGGCTGCCGGCCCGCTTCGGAATGCGGGCCGGTAGCCCAAGGCCGCCTGCTTTGAGGGGATCTTCTACTCTTCGTAATGAATCAACGACAAAACGTCATGGGGAACAAGTTTGTTGCGGCCGCCCAGCTTGTCGAGTTCGATGACAAAGGCGAAGCCGACAATCTCTCCGCCCAGGGATTGCGCCAGCTTCATGCTGGCGTGGGCGGTGCCGCCGGTGGCCAACAGGTCGTCGACAATCACAACCCGTTGTCCGGGGCGAATGGCGTCCTTATGGATTTCCAGCGTGTCGCTGCCGTATTCCAGATCGTAGGTCCACTTGATGGTTTCGGCCGGAAGCTTCTTGGGTTTGCGGATGGGCACGAATCCGGCATTCAACCGGTAAGCCAACGCCGGGCCAAAGATGAAGCCGCGGGCTTCGATGCCCATCACGACATCCACCTTTTGATTCAAGTAATACTCGGAAAGCGAATCCACCAGCCGCGCCAGTCCCAACTTGTCTTTCAGCAGCGTGGTGATGTCATAAAAAAGAATTCCGGGCTTGGGAAAATCGGGAACGCCACGGATCAGAGATTTCAACGAATTGCAGTCCGGAAGAGTCTTGGCCATTACCACGCTCCTTCGATGCGGAAAGTCTTCATGCCCTTGACGGGCGGAGCCTCGGATTCCA
This sequence comes from uncultured Terriglobales bacterium, assembly GCA_964619235.1. GTDB lineage: Bacteria > Acidobacteriota > Terriglobia > Terriglobales > Acidobacteriaceae > CAZUCM01. The sequence continues at coordinate 10,275 of CAZUCM010000063.1, read as the reverse complement.
GAACCTGGTCGACGCGGGCGGCGCGCGGACCGATCCGCAGGCGCTCGTGCAGTTGCGCCAGCTGTTCGCGCGAGCCGGTCGCCAGTACTTCGACGCTGCCGTCGTAGTTATTTCGTACCCAGCCGATAAGGCCCAGCATCTGCGCTTCCCGCTCCACATACCAGCGAAAACCGACGCCCTGCACCCGGCCTTGCACCACGTATCGGCGTGTCAACATGGGTTCCATCACCACTGTGCCCGGTTCACGAATCGGCCAGACAACCGCCAGCCGCTTGTGGGGGCATTTCAAGTTGGCTCACAGTTCGCAGTTTGCGGCCAAATCGAGCGATTCGGTTCCGGCTGCAAACTGTAAACTGTGAGCTGCAAACTCCCGGTTCCTACGCTCGCGAAAGGTACGCGCCCTCGCTGGTATCGACGCGGATTTTTTCGCCTTCATTGATGAATGGCGGCACGTACACCACCAGGCCGGTTTCCGTCTTTGCGGGCTTGGCGACGCTGGAGGCGGTGGCGCTCTTCAGTCCGGGCTCGGTCTCCACCACGGTCAATTCCACCGTCTGCGGCAGCTCAATGCCGACCGGCTTGCCGTCGAAATACTCCACCGTAATCTGCAAATTCGGGATCAGGTAATCGACGGAATCGCCCAGAACGTCCTTGCCCAGGGCGGTCTGCTCGTAGTTCTCCATGTTCATGAAGGTGTAATGGTCGTCTTCGGAGTACAAATACTCCATCTTTACTTCATCGACGACGATTTTTTCGATGGCATCGCCGGAGCGGAAGCGGTGCTCAAACATGGCGCCCGTGCGCAGATTGCGCAGTTTGGCCTGAATGAAAGCGCGCAGATTGCCGGGGGTGCGGTGCTCGACGCTGAACACCGAACATAATTCGCTGTTGTGCTTGATCACCATTCCCGGGCGCATTTGTGTTGCTGGAATTGCCATGACTAAGCTGTCTCCTCAATGAAATCTGGTCCCGCGCTGACATCCGGACGCCTTCGCTCCCGCCAGGCAAATCCGTCCTGACTGGCGCTTTGATGGGAGGCAAGGCTCGCTCCCCAACCCATGGCCCAAAGCGCGAAAATCGGCTTAATCTAGGATTGTAAACTAGTAGCTCTAAAGCGATAAGGGTTTAGTGAGCCGTCGGCTTTCGGCGTTGGCCGCCGGCCGGAAAGCCCTGACCGCAACCGGCAATTGCGATTTCACCGGCCGAAAAGCGCCGTCCGAAGGCCAACGACTGCCTTCGTTAAATCTTTTGCCAGCGCGCGCGCCCTTTGCGGCATCGCATACAATATGGGCCGGAGCGGCAGCCCGAAAAGGCGAAAGGAAGGTGTGCCATGGGGAATAGCGAGCGAAGCGGGGAGTATCAGGAATCGGATCGCAGTGCGGTAGGCCTGGCTGCGACGTTTCTTTTGATCGGATTGGGTGCGGGCGCGCTGTTGGGACTGCTGTTTGCGCCCAAAAGCGGCAAGCAATTGCGGCGGACCTTGCGGCGAAAGTACGAAGATGCTCGTGACGTAATCGAGGACCTGGGCGATCAGGCCACCGAAGTGATCGATCGGGGCGCCGAGTGGGCCAATACCGCGAAGAGCAAAGTTGCGCCCTTGGGGAAGGCAATTCGCAGTAAGTTTTAAGCTGAGAGAGGCACTTCAGTAGAGATGGAAGTTAACTTCCACGTTCACTTCCACAGTGACCGGCCGGCCCTCTGACATTGAGGGCTCGAAGCGCCAATTTCTGACTGCCTCCATGGCCTTTTCATCCAAGCCCATGCCGAGGGAGCGGGCCACATGCATGTCATGCACTCGCCCGTCGGCGCCTACCGTTACCGTGAGGACAACCACGCCCTGGTACTTGGCCTTGCGGGCCTCGTCGGAGAACTCGGGATCCGGACCGTAAACTAATTTCGGTGCGCTGACTCCGCCGCCCACGTGATAGATGCCGCCCCCGACTCCGCCTCCATAGCCCGGACCGACTCCCGGTCCACGTCCTGATCCCACACCGCCGCCGGAACCGCTGCCGACGCCGGCTCCGCTGCCCGTTCCGTTACTATCCGGGCTCAGCAATTTAGCCAGAGGATCGCCCAGCTGGCCGAGCTGCGGCAATCGCAGCTGCGGCGGACCAATGACGGTGGGCTCCGCCGTCAGTTTCGGGGCGGGATTGCGGATTACGATCTCCGGGGGTGTCAGTTGTTCCGCTGCGAAGCGCGGTGGAGACCCCTTGGGGGCCGCCAGTTTATCGCGATCGCCTCCGCCTCCACCCCCGCCCGACCGCGTGGGCGCGGTTGGCAACGGAATCGACTCATCGGCCGGAAAAATGGCCATCACCTGTTGCTGGATCTCTTCGTGGTGCGAGGCCAGATAAATGCCCCCGGTGAGAATCAAGATGAGGCCGAGAGTATGGATCAGGATCGAAAGGATAAAACTGGTCCTCTGGACCTGGTAATTGCCGTACCCTACGCCGAATAGGGTGGGCAGAATATCAGGTGCCGGAGACACCTTGCCGGGTTGCGTAACAACGGTTGACATCTGTGCTAAAAGTATAACCCGTAGGACGGAGCAAAGTTTCTCAATTCAAGCCGCTTGGTCAAAAGCTTCGGCGCCCTACGGGAAAATCCCTACATTCCTAGTAGATGTGCAAGCCTGACGCCTGGTTTCAATGTCGCGCCGCTTCTGTGATTTGGGCTTGCCGGCGAGGTGCGCTTGTTTCGCCGGCTTGCCTCTTTAATGGAACCTCTTTTTTAGTGGAACAAGGAACCAATGAATGAGCCCACGTGCCGGAGCGCCCGCTTGATCGGCGTAAGCGTGCCGGGGGACTTGCCTTTGCCGGCGGGCGGAGGCGGTTGTACCGGCGGCGTAAACAGCACCGCGGGAACGGTTTGCAGCCGTAACCGGGTAATCGAAGGGGGAGGAGGAATTACCGGTTGCCTGCCGCGAAAGACAAATGGCGCATCCACCGAAATATGTACCTCGTTGGGCGCGGGAGCCGGCGGAGGCGCGTTCATCGATTCGCTACTGGCCGGTATCGGGGATGGTGGCAGGGCCGCAGCCGCGGGTGCGGTTGCCGCCGGCAACTCCGAGGTGGTGTGCGGCGCTTCGGGCGGAGGGGGACATCCGCAATCCAGTGGCACCTGGTCGGTGACGTCCTTCACCGAGCCGTTGCGAAACAAAACCCGTCCCCCGGGAAGCACCTGATACATGCCATCGCCCATGGTCTCGTTCACGATGATCGAGGCGTTATCCGAGGGCAACGAGCGGATACAAGTATTGCCGTGGCTATCGCTGGCGATGGCAAAATCAAACGAGCCGGGCCCGGCCAGCAGCAGTCGAAAGTCCGGCGTCAGAATTGTGTCGGCTGAGCTGTTCAGCGTGTAGTGGGTCTCAATGGCGCCGTTGCCCACGGCCAACATCAGGTTCTGGCCATTCTGAGAGGCGGTCAACGATACCGAGGAGCGGGGACAAACGCGGACTTCCCCGCCACGCGTTAAACGCACCGACGCCGTAGCCTCCCCGGCAGTCACGCTTGAACCGCTGAGCACCCGGGTATGGCCCTCTTCCATGGCGACCGCGCCCTTGACGTTAGCGTCGCTGGCAGTCAACTCGCCGATAGGGATTTGAGCGGCCATCGGGCCGCAAAGCCCGGCCGTGAGCATGACGAAAAGGATGGGAAAACAGCGGTTCATGATGATGCCAGAAGGTTATCACACCCCCCGCCGGCCTGGACAATAAGGAGCGGCATCGTAACGCCGCGGTCGACGCCGATTCATCTGCAGCGGTGGCAAAATGAAAAGGAGTCAGAAGACTTGAATCTTCCAACTCCTTACTTCTAACTCCTGACTGCTGAATCTACTGCACTCTGCCGTAGCTGCCGTAATCGAAGTGTTCGACCGTGTCATGGCCGTTCGGCTTGTTGACCGGCGGATTGAACGATGACGACTGGCGTTCGGGAGCCTTCCGGTTGGCCCGGCCGTCCCGGTCACCCAGACGGAAGCGGCTCACCAGCTGCTCCAGATCGAATGCAAGGTTGGAAAGATCCTGGCATGCCTTGGCCGACTGTTGCGCGCCGGTGGAGGATTCGTGCGTGATACGCGCAATCGCCTCCAGGTTGTCCTTAATCTGGTCGGTCGTGCTGGATTGCTGGGTGGCTGCCGTGGCGATTTGCGTAACCATGTCGCCGACCTGCTCCGCCGCCTGAATGATCTCTTCAATCGACGCGCCCGCCTGGGTGGTGGTGCCTACGCCTTTTTCCACCTGCTTGGTGCCGGCTTCCATATTCGCCACAGCGGTCTTGGTTTCGTTCTGGACACCTTCAATCATCTGGGCAATTTCTTTGGTCGCCTTTGTGGTCCGTTCGGCCAGTTTCCGCACTTCATCGGCCACCACGGCAAAGCCGCGGCCTTGTTCGCCGGCGCGCGCCGCCTCAATCGCGGCATTCAGAGCCAGCAGATTTGTCTGGTCGGCGATATCGTCGATGACGGCGACAATTTTGCCGATGTGATCGGATCGCTTGCCTAATTCCTCGATGCGCTTGCCGGTGGCGCCGACGGAATCGGCGATTGACCGCATGCTGTTCAGGGATTCATGAACGATTTTTCCACCTTGTTTGGCGCTGCCCGCGGCGGTTTGAGCCGCGCCGGCGGCCCGCTGGCAATTATCGGAGATCTGCATTACCGAAGATGCCAACTCCTGAACGGCGGTGGCAACCTGGGTGGTCTGATCGCTCTGTGTGCGCGAGCCTTCCGCACTTTCGGCGGCGGCGGCGGAAATCTCTTCGGTGGCGCTGGCCACCTGCTCGGCCGCGGTCGCAACCTTGCTCATGGCCGCATTCAGCTTGGCGGCAAAGCTATTGAAGCAATGGCAAATCTCTCCCACTTCATCCTTGGAGTCGATGGGGATTTGCACGGTAAGATCGTCACTGCTTTCGGCCTGGCGAATCAGTTCAGCGGCCTCCCGCAGCGGCTTGGCGATTTTCCGGGCATTGATCAAGGTGAGTCCTATTCCCACCGTGATCATTACCACCAACAGCCCCAACGACCACATATACGTCGAAGCGGCTCTGGCCTGGCCCTCGTTCACTCTGTCGGTAGCCTGCTTCCCAATGAAATCATCCAGGGACTTCAGTCCATCCTGGCAACCGTTGAAATCGTCAAGGCTCTTTTGCAGGACAAGCTTGTTGGCTTCATCAATCTGGCCCTGATCGGCGAGCGACATCAACTGATCCAGATCGGCCGAAAAGTTGTTCCAGGCGCTCTTGAATTTGTCGTAGCGGGAACGTTCATCTTCGGTTTCGATCAGCGGCTCAAACGCGCCCTGCGCGGCCCGAGCCTGCTCACGCATGTCGTTGATCTCTTTATGCAGGGCGGGAAAGCCGGTGCGATCGACAATCATGTGGCGATATTCCAGGCGCCGGAGGTTGGCAGCCGTCATCCGGATATCAGCCAGTTTCAGGACCGTGGGCAGATCGTGCGCGGCAAGATGTTTGGAGTTGCTGCTCAAAGCCGAGATCTGCGACGCCGAAAACAAGCTTATGATCGCAGCCAGGACGATAATCATGCCACAGGCGATGAACATTTTTGTTGAGATCTTCAGATCAGAAAAACCTGGCATTACCGAACTCCCCTCGACGGCGCATTAGCACTCACTAATAGACTATCGACCTAAACCGGCAATAGCTTTAGAGCTCCCCGGCACACTTTTTTCGCTTGTAAGGGGAAAGCAATCCTTTTCTAATCTGTAGCTTGCCGGGGAAGGCCTGATAGCGAAAACTGGTTAGAATACGGGGGACCGTGCTAAGGTTCCAAACCAGATTCAACAGGATTGAATTTCGTTGAATCAAAGGCCGTCTCTTCCGAGGCTGATTGCGCGTTTGCCAAGGCGTTTCCCTGCAAAACTATGTTCTTCAGCTCATCTGGAGCGACGGAAAGAAAGGTACCGGTGCCGGGGAATGCCCGGCTGGCGCGCACAATGGCGCCAGAACAGCGATCAAGCCGCAGCACAGGCAGGCCGGCCAGAGGCTTACTGGCGGAAACGCCGTCCAGCTCGAGCTGCCGGGAATCGCGAATCAGAAAAGCCGGCCCCTTTTCCGCGTTCACCTGCACCTGATGGAGTTCCAGATCGACGGTGTCGGCGGCTATCATCCCCCTGGTCCCCGAGGCGACCACATCGCTGATGCGCACACCGGAAAGCGGCATCTCCGGCAGACCTTCCACATCAATGGCCAGGCGTGCGTGGCTGATGGTCATGTTGCTCATGGCGATGTTGCGGAACACGGGCGTACGTTCCGACACCGAGGTATCGGTGGCTTCCACCTCGCCTTCCATCGAGTAGTAGCTGGTCACGACGATTCCCTGAACTACGTCTTCCATCGTCCAGTTATCGAAGCGCACATCTTCCACCCGGCCGCCGCGTCCGCGCCGGCTCTTGATGCGGGCGCCGATGTGGGTATCGCGGCAGGTGATATTGCTGGCCACGATATTACGGACACCCCCCGAAATCTCGCTGCCGATTACCACCGCGCCATGCGCATGGTGCACCGTGCAGTTGGTAATGGACACGTTTTCGGTGGGCCGGTTCACCCGCCGCCCGTCGGCGTCCTTGCCCGACTTGATGACAATGCCGTCGTCGCCCGTATCGATGTAGGAGTCGGAAATACGAACGTTGCGGCTGGAATCGATCGCGATGCCGTCGGTGTGCACTCCGGGATAAGTTTCGATGATTACGTTGCGCACCACGACATTATCCGAATACAGCAGATGAATGGTCCACATCGAGGACCCCACGAAGTGCACGCCTTCCACCAGCACGTTCTTGCTGTCCATGACGCGGAAGAACGAGGGGCGAAGCTCCGGCGCCGCCTTTTCGTAATCCTCCGCCGGGGCGGGCGTTTTGACCTCCAGGTCCTGCAAAAGTTTTTCCCAGTTTGGCCCGAATGCGGTCCCCGGGCCGGCGGCGGAGGCCTTCACGCGCGGCATGATTTTGAGCCATTCGGCATTGTCCGTGGTGAGCACGCCCCGGCCGGCGAGCGTGACGTTTTCCAGGTTTCGCCCGCCGATCAGCGGAACCGGCGTCAGGCACTCAACGCCCTGCTCCCGTCCCTGGGTAAAAGGAAGCCGCGTTGCCGGGAAGCGCAGCGTAGCCCCGGCGTCAACATAGAGCACAAGATTGCTGACCAGTTCGATGGGACCGGTGATATAGGTCCCCGCCGGCACGTACACCGTGCCTCCGCCTGCTGATTTGGCCGCTTGAATCGCGGCCCGAAACGCCTCCGTGGCGCTGGCGGAGCCGTCATTCCGCGCTCCGTAATCCAGCACATTAAAGAAAGGACCGGCGCAGAATGCGTTGGCGCATGCCAGGAACAGGAATGCCAGCAGCAGCCGGGTGCGGGATTGCGTGGACATAAAAGCTCCCAAGGAAACGTGTGTGGCGTCAGCATAGCTGCGGCAGGCGGTGGAATACAAGGATTCCGCAAGCCGCCGGTGGCGCGGGGCGCCATTTAGCGGTACTGTCTTAGGATGTTCCCCAAAGAACCCGGAAGACAAATTGGACTCATTCTCGCCGGGTTTATATTGCTATTTTCGATCTTCGCGGGGCTGGTGCTCATTTGGCAACCATTCGGCCTTCTGCGCAGTTCGATTGTGGTTGGCGGAATTGCCGCGGCTCTCATGGCCGTCGTAATCAGTGCCATCAAGAGACTGCGGCATCGAGTTACAGAGGAACAGGAAATTGCCCGCATAGACCGGGCCATGGGCGAGTTCTCCAGGGAATCGAATGAAATCGCGCGATGGGTTCCGTAGCGCGGATCGTAAGCGGGGCGCAGGTATGGGGGAAGTCGGAGCGGAACGCCAATCTCGCGGCACGGTGATTCTTGCCTTTGGCTTGCTGTATGTGTTCTGGGGCTCCACCTACCTCGCCATCCGTATTGCGGTGATGGACATTCCCCCGGTACTGATGACCGGAGCGCGCTTTCTCACTGCGGGAGCGGTGATGCTGCTCTGGTGCCTGCGCAGCGGGCGGAATATTTCCCTCACGCTGGGCCATGCCTGGCGCCTGGCCGTCGTCGGCATCCTGCTGTTGAGCCTCTCCAATGGCATCTTGTCCTGGGCGGAGCAGTGGGTCCCGAGCGGGCTGGCGGCACTGATTGTGGCAATTACGCCTTTGTGGTTCCTGATGCTGGAAACCTGGGTTTTTCCCAGTGGTTACCGCATTACCCGGCGCGCGCTGGCCGGATTGATTCTGGGTGTGGCCGGCATTGTGGTTCTGTTATGGCCAGAGTTGCGCCGTACCACTGGATTGGGCCGCCGCGAGCTAATCGGCTGCTTCAGCCTTCTGGGAGGCTCATTTGCGTGGGCCTTCGGCTCCATGACCTCCAAACGCTGGGACCTCCCGCTGGATCCGCTGACGGCTGCCGCCTATCAAATGTTCTTTGCCGGTGTGATCAACGTGCTCATCGGGTTTTGGCTCGGGGAATGGGCTCACTCCCTTTGGTCCTGGCGCAGCACCAGCGCCGTACTCTATCTGGTGATCTTCGGCTCCTGGGTGGGCTTCAGTTCCTACATTTGGCTGCTTGGCCGCGTGCCGACCACCAAGGTTGCCACCTATGCCTATGTCAACCCGATGGTTGCGGTATTTCTGGGCTGGGTGGTTCTGCATGAGCGGATTACGGTATTCATCCTGGCCGGTTCGGCAATTATTGTGGTCGCGGTGGCGCTGGTGACCGGGGCCAAACTGAAGACCCGTATCGGAGAATCGCAGCCCGCGCTGGCTCCGGTCGAGGGTCCGGGCGACTAGAAAGCGCCGCCCATGCCGAGGTTGCCCTTGACAGCGGGCTGCGGGCGAGGTTTACTCTTGAATCGAGATGAGATCCTGCCTCGAGTTACGCTCTGTTCTTTGCTGTTGCTGTTGTTGTTGACTCCCGCCATCGAGCGCACCGCTTAGCTTTTTGCGACATCTGTACCATTAGGAGCAAGGAGTCCAGTATGAAAATCGCGAATGACGTAACGGAACTGATCGGCCACACTCCGCTGGTTCGCCTGAATCGCGTTACCGACGGCGCGGCAGCCACGATTGCCGCCAAGCTGGAAAGCTTTAATCCGTGTAACAGCGTGAAGGACCGAATCGGGGTGTCCATGATCGCGGCGGCCGAAAGCGCAGGTCAGATTGACCCCCGGCGTAACGTACTGGTCGAACCGACCAGTGGCAATACAGGTATTGCTTTGGCCTTCGTGGCTGCGGTCAAAGGATACCGGCTGATTCTGACCATGCCGGACACGATGAGTATCGAGCGCCGTGTGCTGCTGCGAGCCCTGGGAGCCGAGGTGCTGCTTACCCCCGGCGCCAAGGGTATGAAAGGCGCCATTGCGAAAGCCGAAGAGTTATTGCGGGAGATCCCGGGGGCTTACATCCTCCAGCAATTCTCGAATCCGGCGAATCCCGAGATTCACTCCCGGACGACAGGGCCGGAAATCTGGGACGATACCGACGGCCAGGTTGACATTCTTGTCTCCGGCGTGGGTACCGGCGGGACGCTGACCGGCATCAGCACCTTCATCAAACCAAAAAAGCCGGGATTCCGGGTGGTTGCCGTGGAACCCACGGATAGCGCCGTCATCAGCGGCGGGGCTCCCGGACCGCATAAAATCCAGGGGCTGGGCGCCGGATTTATTCCCGAGAATTTGAAGACCGAGTTCATTGACGAGGTGATCAAAGCCGGCAACGACGACTCGATTGCCATGGCCCGCCGCCTGGCGCGGGAGGAAGGGTTGCTGGTCGGCATTTCCGCCGGCGCCGCCGCCTGGGCTGCCATTCAGGTTGCGAAACGCCCGGAGAATAAAGGCAAGTTGATTGTGGTGATCCTGCCGGACTTCGGCGAGCGTTATCTCACCAGTGTCTTGTTCGACGGACTCCGCAAAGAGGCCATGGAACTGGAGACGGTACCTGTATGACAAGCACCACGGTAGCCCACGAAATGGATACCTCAAGAACCAGACCCATTGGGTTGTTGGGTTCGATTCGCGAGGACATCGCCTCGGTATTCGATCGCGATCCGGCCGCCAAGAACTGGTTTGAGGCGTGGTTATGTTATGCGGGCCTGCATGCGGTATGGGCTTACCGGGTGAATCATTGGTTGTGGACGCACGGAATCCGCGTCCCTGCCCGCTTTCTATCCCAGGTGGCGCGCTGGTTGACCGGTATAGAAATCCATCCCGGGGCGGTGATCGGGCGGAGACTGTTCATCGACCACGGCATGGGGGTGGTCATCGGGGAAACCTCGATCGTGGGAAATGATG
>CAZUCM010000062.1:0-11509 GCA_964619235.1 uncultured Terriglobales bacterium | reverse complement strand
TTTATTGGTTTCCCCCCGCGAAAGTCAATCCTTCCCAGGGGTACAACCGTCCGTTGAATCCCTCCTGACCAGCAAGACTCATAGCAAGTACTTAGATTGCTTCAGGTTGACTGGGGGTGCAAAAGAAGCTCATTTCTAATCCGGCTCTTATTTTTGATACTCTTAGGCCATGTCCGGGCTACCGATTGTGCTAAGCATCGCCGGCTTCGACCCGTCGTCTGGGGCAGGGGTGACAGCCGATATCAAGACCATCGCCGCTCACGGCTGCTATGGGATCGCCTGTATCACCGCCCTCACGGTGCAATCGACGCGCGGTGTGCGCGAGGTGGTGCCGGTGACTCCGGAGCTGATTCGCTCAACAATTCAAGAACTTACCGCCGATATGGAGCCCATGGCGGTGAAAATAGGCATGTTAGGCAGCCGGGAGGTGGCGAAAGCCGTCAGCGAGTATATCGAGCGGAGCCATCCCCCGAACATCGTGCTCGACCCGGTATTGCGCTCCTCCTCCGGGGCCGGGCTATTGAACGCCGAAGGCCTGGCGGTACTCCTGTCGCGCTTGCTTCCGCTTGCAGACGTGGTAACGCCCAACCTGGAGGAGGCGGCGGCAATGACTGGGCTCGGCGTGGCCACGCTTCCGGAGATGAAGCAAGCCGCCGCCCGGCTGCTTGAACTTGGCGCCAAGGGGGTGGTGGTGAAGGGCGGCCACCTGACCGGGGAGGAAGCGGTCGAGTTCCTCAGCTTCCGGGAAGGTGATGCTATCCGCCAGCGGGAGTTCCCCGGACCTCGTTTGGATGCGCGCGCCACCCATGGCACCGGATGCGCATTTTCCAGTTCGCTGGCTTGTCATTTGGCTTTAGGGAAGAAGCTGACGGAAGCGGTTGCCCTGGCCAAGCAATATGTGGCGGCGGCAATGCAGAGTGCTCCCGACCTGGGTACTGGGGCGGGCCCTCTGCATCATTTGTTCAGAATCAAATAGCTGGAAAGCTTACGGCTCTTTGCCTACGGATGGCCACAGGGAAATCACCTATATTCGGGCTTTATGCCGGCAACTATGCGCCGGCGGCAGCACCTGCGTCGTGGAAAACCGTCAAGCCGGATGCGTTTGCGCCGGCCTTCAGTTCCTTCTGGGCATGCGGAGGACCTTGGTGTTCAGCTCGGTGCGCTGCCAATAGCTCAGCAGCAGTAACTCCGCGTTGGTAAAGGTCAATCCAGCCGGACGCTGGTGCCCGTCGTTGAAGATATGCTGGTCCAGAAGCTCGTAAAGGCGAACCAGAGAAATCCCCAAAGCGTCCGCCGCATCCTGTTCGCTGTATAAGTCGTAACTTCGCATGTTTTGCATTATTTCGTTACCAAGCTTTCAAGGTATCGTGTTTCTTTGTATGCTTTCGAATATGGAAAGGCTATCGGCTAAAGTACTGATTACCCCACGGTCATGAAACCTTACCGTAGCCCCATCGCCACCGGTATCCTGCTGGGCCTGATCCTGATTGGTATTTTCGTGAACTTCACCCTGCCGGCGAATGCGGCAAAGCGCTCAGCCGTAAGAAGAGAGCCCGTATCCACCGCCCCCCGGCTGGGCTCCGATCCGCTAAGCCGCAGTGGATTCGACCACTTTTACAACATGGAGTACGACAAGGCGATCCATGACTTCGAACTGGACGCGCAACAGCACCCGGAAGATCCCTATGCCGCCAATCGTCTTTTGATGGCGGTGCTCTTCAAGGAGCTGTACCGCATTGGCGCAATGGATTCGGAGATATTCGCCAACGACAGCTTCCTTACCGTCCGGCAATTCTCCGTCGATCCGCAGGTACGGCAGCGTATTCGCGAACTGACGGAGCGGGCGCTGGTACTCTCGGAGCGGCGGCTGCAGGCGAATCCCAATGACGTGCAGGCGCTTTACGCCCGCGCCACTGCCCGGGCAACGCGCGCGCTTACCATGGGCCTGATGGACAGAGCCTGGTTTTCCGCCCTGCGGAGCGCCATCGGCGCCCGTCACGACGATGAGCGGGTGCTGGAGCTGGATCCCCAGAACACGGACGCCAAAATGGCGCTCGGAACCGATTACTACATCATTGGCAGCTTGAGTTGGGCCGCCAAAGTGGCGGCTTCCGTGGTCGGGCTAAGCGGCAATAAAGATAAAGGCCTGCAGTACCTTTATGCCGCGGCCAATGGCGGCGGCGAAGCCAGCGTGGATGCCAAGATCGTGCTGGCCCTGTTTCTGCGGCGCGAACAAAGGTATGCGGAGGCGATCACCGTGGTGGGGGGCTTGACCCGGGACTATCCGCATAGCTTCCTGTTTGCCCTGGAATATGCCAACTTGTTGAATGCCGCTGGCCACGGCCCGGAGGCAATTGCCGCCTATCGCAAGATCCTGGCCAAAAGCGGGCAATACCAGGAACCGAAGCTGGAGCAGGTGGAGTGGGGACTGGGAGAGGCATTGCGCGGGCAAAACGATTTTGCCGGCGCCGCGGAAGCCTACGAGTCGGTGTCGCACTATTCGCGAGTTGAGCCGGAATTGCTGGCCCGGGCCAACCTGGCCGCCGGCGAGATGTACGACCTTCTGCATCAGCGCGATCTGGCCATCCAGAAATATCGCCAGGTGATCGCCGCGCAAGGCGACTCAACCCATGCCGATCAGGCGCGAAAGTATTTGAAGAGACCGTATAAGAACTAGTGGACGACCAATCTACGTTATGAAGATCAAATCCGGCGACAGCGAAATTTTCTACGAGGTCATGGGCTCCGGTCCAACGGTAGTTCTGCTGCATGCCTTCCCGATGAATCACCAGCTGTGGAGGCCGGTGGCCGAGCAGTTGGCTTCGCGTTATCGCCTGGTGTTGCCGGATCTGCGCGGTCTGGGCGAATCGGGCACCGGCGCCGGCCCGGCAACCATGGAAAAGCATGCCTCCGATCTGGCCCAGGTTTGCGATGCCGCTGGGGTGCGCAACGCGGTTTTCGGAGGCGTCTCCATCGGAGGCTATGTGCTGTTCGAGTTCTGGCGGCGGTGGCGGGAGAGGGTTTCTGCCTTGATCCTGGCCGACACACGCGCCCAGGCGGACAACGGCCCGGCGCGAGCGGCGCGCCTACAGGCTGCCGAACAGGTCGAAAAGCAGGGGCCGGCCGGCTACCTTGAGGCTTTTCTGCCGAAGCTGATCGGCCAGTCCACCCAATCCAATCGCCCCGACGTGGTCGAGGAGCTGAAAAGAATGGCCGCGGGCAGTACGGTTTCCGGCATTGCCGCGGTGCAGAGGGGCATGGCGGAGCGGCCGGACTCGGTGCCGACGCTGCGCACGATCCATGTGCCCACGCTACTGTTATTCGGCGACGAAGACCTCGCAACGCCCGTTGCCGAAGGCGAATTGATGAAACGGGAAATTGACGGTAGCCGCCTGTACAGCATCCCCCGTGCCGGGCATCTGGCCGTCTTCGAGCAATCCGATGCCGCCCATGAACTGATTCGCAACTTCCTGCAGCAGGTGCCCAAACTGGAATAGCCGCCGCTGGAATCGCGGGCTGCCAGCTCGAATTTCGGTGCCTGAATGTACTCGCAGGGCGGGCTGGCAGCGCGCGTTCCCAGGCCTCTGCAGTTCTGGCGGGAATGGCATCGTATTGCACAGCCGGAGGACAGAGTTCTCCCGTGAGAAAGCCGCAGGAAAGCCCGTCTTTCTTGCCCGAGGCGATATTTGGGGGCAATTGAAAGGCGGTTAATCTGCGGCAAATTGCCCCACTTTCCCTGTTACAATCAACCCGCCATGCTCGATACGTTTCTTGTTCCTGAAAAAAGCGAAATCAGCGCCAAAGGTGACGGAGCGCTGGTGGATATTTCGTCGGCGGAGAACCGGCTGTTGCTGTTACAAGTGCAGGTTACAGGCGCGCTGGAGCAGGAGTCGCTTGACCTCAGCATTTTCGGCGGCCCCGACGAGGCCGGCCTCGGCAAGTCGCCACTGGCCTCGTTCCCGCAGCTTTTTTATCCCGGCGGATATCCACTCTTGTTGGACCTGAAAGCACATCCGGAAATCAAGGTGCTGCGCGCGCACTGGGAAGTGAATCGCTGGGGGCGAGGCACGGAGACGCCCTGGTTCGAAATCAGCGTAAAGGCGACGGAAGTGCCGCCGGAACTGATGCGCGAGCGGCAAGCACAGACATAGCGCCAGAAGACATAGCCGCAGATCAACGCAGATGAACGCAGATGGAACATCGGATCGGATGCAGAAATGTTTTGCTCTGTGCCGATCGGCGTTCCTCCGCGGCTGATTGGTTTTGTGATGGGCAAGGGATGGAAATTGCGTGGGGGAACTGAACTTCCATGAGTGAAAGCGTGGTAATCAAGCCGGCGCGGAATATTGCAGGAAGCCTGCGGTTGCCAGGGGATAAGTCGATCTCGCACCGCTATGCGATGCTGGCCGGCATTGCGGACGGCTGTTCGCGGCTGGAGAATTTTTCCACCGGCGCCGATTGTGCCAGCACCCTGGAGTGCATGCGTCAACTGGGCTGCGCGGTGGAGCACGATTCCCGGAAGCCGGGCGAGGTTCCGGCGGTTGAAGTGGAAGGGAACGGCGCACAATTGCGGGCTCCGGCGGCTCCGCTGGATTGCGGCAACTCCGGCTCGACGGTGCGCATGCTCTCGGGAATTCTGGCGGGACAGGCCTTCAGCTGCGAGCTGATTGGCGATGCCTCGTTATCCAGAAGGCCGATGGCACGCATCATGAAACCGCTGCGGGAGATGGGCGCAACCCTGGCGGCCGAGCAGGACCGCCTGCCGTTGCATATCCAGGGCGGGCGACTGAAAGGCATCGATTACACGCTGCCGGTGGCCAGTGCGCAGGTGAAATCCTGCCTGATGTTCGCCGGACTCTATGCCGAAGGGGATACCTTCGTGGCGGAGCCGGTGCGCACGCGCGACCACGGCGAACTGGCGTTGCGGACCTTTGGCGCGCAGGTGGAGAGCGCCGGGCAAAATCGCTGGCGTATTCGCGGCGGACAAAAATTGCGTCCGATCCACGCGATGGTGCCCAGCGATATTTCGACAGCGGCGTTTTTCCTGTGTGCGGCAGCGCTGTTTCCGGAATCCAATCTGGTCTTCGATAATTTACTGATGAATCCGACCCGGGCCGGACTGTTTGACGTGCTCAGCGGGCTGGGATTGAAGCTGAAGATTTTGAAGGTCGAGGAGCGGCATGGCGAGCTGGCCGGAGTCGTCCATGCCCGTTACGGCGGACTGCGCGGCGCCGTGATCGGCGGAGCCACGTCGGCGGCGCTGATCGATGAATTGCCGGTGCTGGCCGCGATTGCGCCGTATTCGTCGGATGGAATCGAGATTCGCGACGCGCGCGAACTGCGGGTGAAGGAATCCGATCGCATTGCCGCCGTGGCCGCCAACCTGCGCGCCATGGGCGCTACCGTGGAAGAGCGGGAAGATGGATGGTTCGTCCCGGGCAATCAGGAATTGCATGGCGCGGAACTCGACTCCTTCGACGATCACCGCATCGCCATGGCCTTCAGCGTCGCCGCCTTGCGGGCCACAGGCGAAAGCCGCATCGCCGGCGCGGAAGCCGCACGAATTTCTTTTCCCGAGTTCTTCTCTACGCTGGAAACGGTAATCGAGCGATAATCGCCATCCGCTCAATGCCATGCCACGATTTTGATTTCTTACCTCGCCGGCCGGGGCACTGTCCCGGCCAACCTAAATCCTGTTCCCCAGTTGTTGAGGTGCGAGTTCCTGAAAAGACGACCGCACCGGCAAACCCCGGATTGCCAACTGTCTCATTCTGGTTCCCAAGGAATCTCGGGGAGGTTGGGCCAGTATTTGTTCAGGCGCTCGTCTTCCCTTGGCACGCAGGTGACCTTCACATCCGAGGCGAGGACTTCCAGGCTCTCCAGTTCTCCAGAAAGCGTTATTGCCAAAATGGACTGGTTGCCAATATCCGGAGTACGGCGCGCGGTCGCTCGTATCTTTTCAGTTTGGCGAAGCACCCTAACGACCTCCTTCTTCAGCGGAGCACCGCCAGGCCACCCGCCGAGAGCACTCGGGGCGGAACCTGCTTCAGCAACGTAGTGCCAGATCTCGACTCCGTCCTTGACGGCCTCAACTTGCAGCTCGTAGAGCAGGTTCCTGCTTACTGGAGAAGGAATCCATCGTGCGCCTTGAAGCTTGATGGCCACATCGACAAACCTGCTGAGACAGAAAGCTACGTTGTGTTTATCCCAGTTGCCAGGATGCCCATATTCCGATTGCTTCCAACGAGGAACATTCACATCTCTGCCCCAGCGGCTCACGTATGGCAAAAACTTCTGAAGAGACAGAAAATCGTTTCCGTGAACCCCGAACCCGGCAACGCGAATAGCGTCTTCGGTCCGCGCCAGCCCGGCTTCAAATCCATGCAGAGCAGGGTTGATCTCGAATACCCTCGAAAGCGCCATGGAGAGCTTCTCGAGGGCAGCCTTGAAGTCACATTCGCCTGCACTGCGCTTCGCGTCGTCGTATAGGCGCCGCACGTCTTCATCCCAAATAAGGGCGGCCTCGTCGAGGTCTGGAAGTGATACCCCGAGGTAATCCCGGCACCACTGGACAATGTATTGAAAGACGCTCTCCCCAGCCCTTGCCCACTGTTGCGCATCAGGGAAGAGGCCCTGATGCTTTAGCACATTCCTGGCCGTATTCAAACTTCGGAAGTATTCCTTGGCCAGAACATCTCTGTCGGGGTGAACAGCCGCCTTGAGCGGTTCAAAATAGTCCATCAAATAGGAAATGCCCTTTCGTGGCAGACACTCGCGCTGGTCGCAAATCGCGGCAATCGCCAGCTCTGCCGCGTCGTGCGCAGCGATTATGCTGGCGGCAAGGGTGTACCGGTCCTGCACTGCCGCGGGCTGAAATCGGATTCTCTCCAGAAATGACTTGCTCAACAGGAGCCGGTCCAAGACCGCTGGTTTAATCTGCATTGAGAATTTCCTTTCGTTCTTGCCAATGCCCCAATGGAGCGGATGCGGAGAATCTTAGACTCTGCAACTGGGCGCGTCCAGCCTTGCTGCTTGGGCCAAGTGACCTGGCACCGGCAGTCTTGGACTTCGCCTGCAATTGAGGCTTCGCAACGCCGTGAAAAAGGCCCCTCAGGCTTTTTGCGCTCCCTTGGCGAGAGGGGTGGAAGGTTGGTTCCCTGTGCTCATCCGGATTCGGAAGGGGGCCAGCTATCTTAAGCATTGTTGGGTTTGTATTGTTCTTTAGTTTTCGCTTCACAAGGGCGTCACCAGACATCGGGGATAATACACTGTTGACAAGTATATACTATGGTGTATACTTTTAGGCATGGAAGCTGCAAGGTTCAAGTTGCCGACCTTTGAATGCAAACGATGCGGGCATACTTGGCACCCGCGAAACGCGGAAAGACCCCGGTGTTGCGCAGGATGCAAGACTCCGTACTGGGACGTACCATCAATAGCCGAAAAGAAGTGTATGCAAGCAATTGATGACGCGTTTAGCGTTGACGGCGTTGCGGCTTTCCTAGAGGCCCTTCGCGTTCGGGGCGCGAGAATTTGCAGCCTGGAAGAAGTCTCCTCGGTGCTGACAGATTACCTCCCTGCTGCGGCATACAGCCGAGGTGAGACCTTCGATACTAGCTTCGTATCGCTCCACAGCAAGCTAGGCAGGATCGAGCAGGATCGAGTTCAAGAGCATTACGATTCACAGATCATCAGCGTGCCTGAGGCGCTAAGGAAGAGGTTTGCCAGCGTGTTTAGAGGGTGACAACAATGCGCCATGCCGGTGCTCGAACACCGGACACGTCGCTGAGCAACGTTGCCTACGAAGGAGGCAACATGGCTAAGAATCACCGTACTACTGTCCGTCCATCCTCTCGACGCCTGCACGAGATCATTTCCCCGGGTCGCCTTGTACGCCGGGGTAAGTACCTCCAATGGCCGTCAGGACCCGAAGATGCAGTTGAGCGATCTGCGTGAATAGGGGGGCCGTCGTTCGGCAACTCAGGTATAATTCCCTCCACCCACCAGCGGAAGGAGCAGCATGGCTGGATCCACGGCCACCAAACAAGCCCGCGAGCTTCCGGAAGTACGCCGCGAAACAATACGCCTTTCCAGTGTGGCCGATTATCCGGCCGTGAAGGATGAACTTGGGTTCGAGCCATACGTGCGCGCAGTTGCTCGTTTTCTTTCTAGCCCTGACACTCACCCCCCTCTCTGCGTGTCAATCGAAGGGGAATGGGGTTCAGGGAAGTCGTCGTTCCTTCGGCAGCTCCAACACGTCCTCGAAACCGCACCCCAGCAGAATGCAGTCAAGCCAGTCGTCGTCCGATTTAATGCTTGGCGCCATGACAAAGAGGAGTCGCTCTGGGCGGCCTTTGCTCTGAAGTGCCTAACCGCGCTCCGGAATCGCCTCACGTATCCACAGCAATTGACCGCAAGCTGGAAGCTCAGAACAGCACGCTCCGGTCGCCTTATCGTTGCGTGTTACCTGATGAGGATATTGTTGCTACCCACGTTTCTTCTTTTGCCTTTGATAGCCTCTATATCTTTCTGTATACAGGGTCTATGGGACCCTACGATCCGCGCAATCTGGTCTCAGCTTACAGCTCAAGTGCTCCACGGGTATCGTGACCTGGTGCCAATACTTTCGGCGGCGTTAGCGACGCCCTTCTTCGTCCAGCTCAGCAGGGCCAACCGATTTATAGAGCAGCGACTCCAGAAGCTCGTCGCTGAACCTCGCTATAAGGGTCGAGTCGCCTTCATCGAGGAGTTTCACGAAGATTTCCCCCGCATACTCGACAGCTACACCCGACCCGATGAGCGCGTGTTTGTGTTTATCGACGATCTTGATCGTTGCGACGTGCCCAAGGGCGCTGAGTTGATGCAGGCGATAAACCTCTTGATAGACGATAACGCTAAGGTGATCTTCGTTATTGGTATGGATCGCGAGAAGGTTGCGGCAGGAATTGCTGCCAAGTATAGCGCCGTGCTTCCATATTTCGTCAAATCCGATCAAGAACCGAGCCTGCATACTCAGGTCTACGACAATCCGATTGACTTCGGCCACTCGTTCGTAGAGAAGTTTGTCCAGCTCCAGGTTTATGTGCCCCGACCAAAGGACCTTTCTTGTTGGTCACTAAATGTCGTGGCCAAGGATACTAGGCCTTCCGTTTCAGGCGGGGCTATGCCTTTCCGCGTCACGTCATCAGAATCTGCAGCATCCGATTCTTCCGGGCAGGCCGACACCCCTGTAGAATTTGCTCCTCGCAAACGCTTCGAGCTCTGCCTAGGACCAGAGTCAGAGCTTACTGGACGACTTATTAACATGGTTGCAGGTGTCTTCGGCTCCAATCCGCGACGGGTCAAGCATTTCCTTAATGTCTACCGCCTATACGCGCTGCTTGCCTACGAACTAGGCCTCTTAGACTGCGGAATGACACCCGAGCAAATAGCAAAGTTCGTGGCCATTATCTTGCGCTGGCCAGAAGCGGTGGGGCGACTCCAAGCGAATCCGAGTTTCCTTGCAACGCTATGCCGGATCGCCGCCAAAGAGGAATACGCTGAGGATCGGCTTGCCAACAAACAGGGGCTTATCTCGCTCCTGCTCTACACGCCGGACAGTCCGTCCGGGGGCACCTATGCCATGGAGATGTTTGACGCCACCGGCTTGATTGATGTTGCGGCCCGGCGCTACACGGCCGAAGCGGAAGCCACGGCCGCGCAAGGGACAAAGACGGTAGAGGCAACTGCCCTATATCCCGCACAGTTGATCTCTGCTGATGCCGTAGCTGATTTCACCATTGCGTCCGACTCGTCCGGAGACTGGTCGTATGGCTGGTCTAGAAGTCCAGTTGCCGCCCCCTTTACTTGCCATTCCGAGCTCAAAGAGGATTTTTTCCCCGGAATCGATTGGCGGGGATCTTCGCAAGTCGCATCAGACCTTGGAATAATGCACAATCGGACTGGAATGGTCGCCCCGGGCATTCCCCCAACATACACGATCCCACACGATATGCTGCACATGCACCCCGGTGCGGGTGGAGAGTACGATGTCGTTCGCTGGACGTGCCCTCGCAGTGGGAGATATGCGATTCGTGGTAGATTCGCGGGGCTGGATACTCAGACACACATCGCGGATTCTGATGTAGATGTAGTCGTCAACTCCAGCGTCTCGCTCTTTAAGGTGCGAATGCCAACCGTAACGCCCGTGCTTAGCGGAATCGGGAGCGAGTTGCCGTTTACATTTGATAACATCCGCCTAACCTCCGGCGATACCGTTGACTTCGTCGTTGGTGTTGGGCCAAGCAGAAGCCACGGTGCCGACAGCACCGGACTGCAGGCGAAGATCAACGAGGAGGGAGGCTAGCTGTAACGGTGAAACTCTTTGGGACGACAGCTGATCGCCTCGGCAATCTTTTTCTGTGGGCTGGGCTGATTCTTTAGACTGGACGGCAGCCTGCTTTACGTGACGCTGCGTTGAGCGACGCGACCGACGCCTGACGTCTGATCTTGGGGCCTATGAAAACATTGACTGAGATCCGGAGGCGCCATGAACGAACTTGTGCAGTCAATTCCCGATCCTGAAGTGCTTCTCGCCTTGGAGCCAGAGGAGCTTGGCGCGAAGCTCCTATTCCTCCTCCGCAAGCGATTTCGATTCCCTGACAAGTTTCACCCAGGCAACCTGATGAATGAGTTATGGAATCAGGCTCTTCGACCGGGTCAGCAATTGCCCTATCCCATGGAGCGTGTGGACGAAATCACTCTGGCATTATGCGAGGCATGGGCCTACCTGGAGGCGCAGGGCCTAATCGTGCCTGCGGGCGAAAATGGCCGGAACGGCTGGCGATACTTGAGCCGCCGTGCACGGCGGTTCGAAAGTGAGGCCGAGTTTGCTCAATTTGCCATTGCTCGGATGCTTCCGAAAAGGGCTTTACATGCGCGTATCGGGAGCACGGTCTGGATGGCGTTCATGCGAGGAGAGCTTGATGTCGCCGTCTTTCAGGCCATGAAAGCGGTCGAGGTGGCCGTCAGGGAGTCGGCAGGTTTGCCGGACAGCGATGTCGGGGTTCGACTGATGCGGAAGGCATTCGAGCCCAAAGGAGGACCGCTGGCCGACATGACGGCCGAGGACGGAGAGAGAGAAGCACTCTCAGCGCTCTTCGCTGGTGCCATTGGCTCCTACAAGAATCCTCATTCGCATCGCGATGTCCAGCTCACCGATCCGACAGAGGCGGTTGAGATTATCATGTTGGCCAACCATCTCCTTCGCATCTTGGATGCCAGGATGGGTGGCCTACCAATATCCGCGGGATAGTGTGGAGGGGGAATTGCCCCCATCGCTGCTCATGGGAAGTGCTTCGTTTCTGCCTGTCGTTCTGCAAACACATCGCTTCGGAACGGCGGATTTGGCCGAACTTGGGGCCGAGGAATCAATGCGCTACAGCCTCGGCTGGGCCAGGGATTTCGGAACAGCGCCGGGTCCGGCAAATCTCCACCCCTTCCCTCGGTGGTCACCCCAAAACCGGCCATG
>CAZUCM010000061.1:0-11594 GCA_964619235.1 uncultured Terriglobales bacterium | reverse complement strand
GCCGCCGTGGCGGCGTTGGCCGAGCGCAAAATCTCCTGCTCGGGCAAGAAGGTGGTGGCCATCGTCTCGGGCGGCAACCTCGATGTTTCTATTCTTTCCCGCATCATCGAACGCGGCCTGGTCAAGGACGGAAGACTCGTGCGCCTGCGCATTCATCTTCCCGACTATCCCGGAGCTTTGTATAAGCTTGCGGGCGTGGTGGCCGGGCAGCGAGCCAATATCGTCGAAACCCTGCACGACCGCACCTACTTCGGCGTCAACCTCGGCGATACCGCTATCGACCTGACGATGGAAACCCGCGGAGCGGAGCACGTCGAGGAACTGCTCAAGGCGCTCACGGATGCGCAATACGAATACGAGAGAATTCAATAAAAAGCCCGGGGGGAGAGAGTTCCCCGGGCTTATGAGGGAGACACCAGGAGAAAGCGGCTCCCCCGGGGACGACTTTTTTCCTGCTCCCGTACAGAAACTGAAATTGGGGTTGCGGTTCCTGCCACGCGAGCATCTTGTCCTATTCATTCGAACACGAACCCGCACCCGCGGTCGTAAAGAGACGGTCAAGCAGCGTAAAAATTTGTAAATCCCGCTACAGGCTGTTGACTGTAGCATCCGGCGCGGATAGGGTTCGAGCTAAGTGCTGAAGGTTCTTGCCAGTTGCGGCGCCAATGGGAGATCTATGGACCGGGTGTTGATCGTCGACGATGACGTCGAGTTGTGCGAATTAGTCACGGAATATATCAGCTCCGAGGGATTTCAGGTGGAGGCGGC
This sequence comes from uncultured Terriglobales bacterium, assembly GCA_964619235.1. GTDB lineage: Bacteria > Acidobacteriota > Terriglobia > Terriglobales > Acidobacteriaceae > CAZUCM01. The sequence continues at coordinate 10,826 of CAZUCM010000061.1, read as the reverse complement.
AGCCGACGGGCCGCGTGGATTGGAACGTGCCTTATCTGGGGACCATACCCTGGTAGTGCTGGACATCATGCTGCCGGGCATGAATGGCCTGGACGTGCTGCGTAAATTACGATCGCATTCCCGGGTTCCGGTTTTGATTCTGACGGCGCGGGGCGACGATGTGGACCGCATAGTCGGCCTCGAAATCGGCGCCGACGACTACCTGGCTAAGCCGTTCAATCCAAGGGAATTGCTGGCGCGCATCCGCGCCATTTTGCGGCGCACGCAGGCGCCGCCGGTGGGCGCGCCGGGCTCGGAGAGAATCGTGGTGGGCGACGTGGAAATCGATCCGGCAGGCCGCGTAATCCGCCGCAACGGGGAGGCCGTCGAATTGACTTCGGTGGAGTTTTCTCTGCTGGAAATGCTGATGCGTTCCGCCGGTCAGGTGGTGACACGGGAGCAGGTAGCCCACGACGTCCTGGGCCGCCAGTTTTTTCCCTACGACCGCAGTATCGACATGCATGTCAGTAAACTCCGGCGAAAACTGGGGGATGCGCCCGGCGGTGGAGAGCGCATTAAGACGATTCGAGGCATCGGATATGTATATGCCCGTCCCAGCGAATCGAGGACTTCGGCGGCGGAGAGGCACTAAATGCGCAGTCTGTTCCTGAAGATCTTTTTGTGGTTCTGGGCGACGATGCTGGTGGTCGGCGGAAGTATGGCGGCCATCTACTCGATGCAGCGGGACATATTCGAGAACCGCTGGCGGGCCAGGATGGAAGAGGAGTTATCCCTATACGCCGGGACGGCCGCCCAGGAATTCGATCATTATGGATTGAACGGACTGAATGGCTACCTGGAGCGGCTGGAAGCCACTTCCGGCGTCCATTGGACACTGATGGACACCACCGGCATGGGTGTCAGCGGGCGCTCGACGCACGTCCCGAAACCGCTGATCGATCTGGCCTTGAACAACGGAAAGCCGGAATTCGGCTCCGCCACCGGCTTTGACTACGGTGTGCTGCGCACCATGGGCCCCTCCGGAAAAACCTATCTGTTTGTGGTGAGAATGCAACGCGGCTCTCCCGGCCAGTATTTGAACCGCAGAACACAGGTGCTTCGCCTGGCCTTGGCGGTGGTGCTTTCCGGTCTGATTTGTTATCTACTGACGTATTACCTCACCCGGCCGGTAATGAAGCTGCGGGCGGCTGCGCGCAAGATTGCCGCCGGCGAATTGAGCGCGCGGGCCGGACCGGCGATGGGGATGCGAGGCGACGAGATCGGCGATCTGGTGCGGGATTTCGATCGCATGGCGGAACGGATCGAGGGGCTGGTAGGCAATCAGCGGCAGTTGATCAGCGATATTTCTCATGAACTGCGCTCGCCGCTGGCCAGACTCAATGTCGCCTTGGGACTGGCGCGCCAGCGGGCCGGAGCGGGCGCTGCCGCGCCGCTGGACCGCATTGAGCGTGAAGCCGAACGCTTGAACGAGTTGATCGGCAAGCTGCTCTCCCTGGCACGTATGCAAGCCGCTTCCGGACCGCCGGAGATGGCGCCGGTGAAACTTTACGACCTGTTGAGCGATATTGCCGAAGACGCGGAATTTGAGGCGCAGGAGCACGGGTGTAACGTGCGCTTGCTGCAACCCGTGGATACCGGTGGCTCCCGGGCGGAGTCGGTGCCGGGAAGCGCTTGCGTCATGGGAAGTGAGGAATTCCTGCACAGTGCCGTGGAGAATGTGGTTCGAAATGCGATTCGGTATACGGCGCCGGGTACCGCGGTCGAGTTATTGCTTTCCTCAGAGGATGGCTGGGCGGTCATCTCCGTCGGCGATTACGGACCGGGTGTCCCGGAAGCGGAATTGAAGAACCTGTTTCTACCATTCTATCGGGTTGCCGGCGCGCGTGATCGCCAAACCGGAGGCGCAGGATTGGGGCTGGCCATCGCCGACCGCGTGATTCGCCTGCATGGCGGCAGCATAGCCGCGGCAAACCGTGGCGGCGGCAGGGGCTTCCAGGTTGAAATCCGGTTACCGCTGGCCTCCGGAATCGAGAGAGAGTCGATCATCGTCGGGCGCCTGGGAACAAAGGTGATTCAATGAAAGTTGACGGTTTGCAGCTTTCAGCCGGAGTTGGGGCCGGAGAAGCTCACGCATCACGTCAAACCTCCGAATTCTGGCTGCAAACAGTAGACCGTAACATCGTTACGCTCTTGCGGCTTTTCTTGTAACTCGTTATGCTTAGCGGTTTCAACAGCGAGGCGAGCGAATGCCTGAAGCCGTGTCCAGCACCTCATCCTCCGCGCTCCGTGAAGCGGTGCGCCAGCTCTGGCCTGAACTGCAATGGGTCAAGGAACCCGGGTTGCTCCGGCAGGTGGAAGCAACCTGGGTGCGGGCATTTGAGTTGAGTCCTCTGCAGCCGCAGGATCTCACGCGAATACCATTTACTCTGCTGATCCCCAACTGTCCTACGACGTTTATGGAACATAAGCGTTGCGTGGTCCATATCGCCCGCCGTTCCGCCGAAGCTATGACCGAATTCATGGGGAACGCGCTCAAAATCGATCTCGATACGGTGGTGGCCGGCGCCATCCTGGCGGATGTGGGCAAACTGCTGGAATATGAAAAGAGAGATGACAGAACGGTGCAGAGCGAACGCGGCGAATTCTTGCGTCACCCGTTCACCGGTGTGGCGCTGGCTATGGAATGCGGAGTGCCGGACGCGGTTTGCCATATCATTGCCACCCACGCCGCGGAGGGCGACCTGGTGCAGCGCACCACCGAGGCAACAATTGTGCATCATGCCGATTTCATGGCGTATTTGCCCTTTAAGAGTGCGAAGAATTTGAAGGTATAAAGAGATTCGCAGTTCACGGTTTGCAGCCAGAGTGCAAAGCGCCACCTGTTTGGCACTGATCGCTCGGTGCCGGGAATATGGATATGCAGAAAGAGACTGTCACCGCCAAAATGTCCCAATGGGCCGCCGGCCTCCGGTTCGAGGACCTTTCGGCCGAGGCTGTGCATCAGTGCAAACGCTTCCTTCTGGACGCGCTGGGTTGTGCGTTGGGCGGTTACCGTGTCTCCGATGTGGGGATTGCGCTGGCCGTCCTCGACGAAATCGGCGGCGCAGGACCTTGCAGCATCATTGGCAGCGGCAAGCGAACAGATCCCGTTTCCGCCGCGCTGGCCAATGCGTTAATGATCCGCTGCCTGGATTACAACGATATTTACTGGAAACAGGACCCGTCGCACCCATCCGACATATTTCCCGCGGCGCTGGCCGGGTGTGAGCGGGCCGGAAGCGACGGGCGGGAACTGCTCGTCGGTCTGGCGCTGGGACATGAGTTCGAGATGCGCCTCTGTGAGGCGGCATTTCCCGGAATTCGCGAACGCGGCTGGCATCATGCCACGCTCACCGCCTTCGTATCGCCAATCGTGGCCGGCCGCATGCTCCGGCTGAGGTGGGAACAGATCCAGCATGCCATTGGTATATCGGCCAGCGCCCGCGCCACCCTGGGGGCGGTGACCGCCGGCAAACTCACCATGATGAAGAATACCGTGGACCCACTGGCCACGCAGTCGGGAATGCTGGCGGCATTGCTGGCGGAGAAGGGTTATACCGGCCCCGAGCATGTCCTGGATGGCAAAGAAGGCCTCACCCATTGTTTCGGCCCCGGCTGGAAGCTGGAAATCTTGACCGCGGGACTCGGCGAGTCCTGGCGCATTGTGCAATGCGGCATGAAGGCTTTCCCCACCGAAGCCTTGACCCACACTCCCATCAGCGCGGTGCTGGCGCTGGTCATCGAACACGATTTGATCCCGGAACAGGTCGAGAAGGTGCATATCCGCTCGCTGGCCCGCGCCGCCGATATTCTGGCCGATGCCAGCAAATACGATCCGCAGAGTAAGGAAACGGCCGATCATTCGCTGCCGTACGTCATTGCGGCGGCGCTGGTCGACCGCCGGCTTACGCCGCTGCAGTTCACCCAGCAGCGGATACAGGATGCGCGTATCCGCGCACAGCTCCGCAAGGTGGAAGTGGTCGCCGACCCGGAGATCGAAAAAGCATTTCCGGCGTTGCAACGGGTGGTGGTGACCATTCGCACTACCGCCGGCCGGGAGTTCACGCGGCAACTCGATTACCCAAAGGGCGATCCGCGCAATCCGCTCACTGATCGCGAGGTGGAAGAAAAGTTTGAAGCCTTGGCCGAAGGCGTATTGTCCAAGGCATCGCAGAATCGCGTGCGGACGGCGATCTGGAACCTGGAGCGACTCGAGTCGGTAGCGAGATTCATGCAGGCGCTCAAGGCGGATATGGTATGACTCAGACCATCATCGAAAAGATTGCCCAGTCTCACCTGGCGGAAGGCCCGGATCGGCCACTGCGTGCCGGGGACTTTGTTTCCATCCGGCCTCGCTACGTGATGACCCACGATAATACCTCGGCCGTCATGAAGAAGTTCCAGGCCATCGGCGCGAAGCAAATTCATGACCCGAAGCAAGTCGTATTTGCCCTCGACCACGACATCCAGAACCGGAGCGAGGAGAACCTGAAGAAGTATCGCGCCATCGAGCAGTTTGCCCGCGAGCAAGGCGTGGAGTTCTATCCCGCCGGGACAGGCATCGGGCATCAGATCATGGTGCAGGAGGGCTTCGTCACCCCCGGTTCGTTCGTTGTGGCCTCCGATTCGCACTCGAACATGTATGGGGCGCTGGGCGCAATTGGCACTCCGATTGTCCGGACAGATGCCGCCGCCGTATGGGCTACTGGCATATTCTGGTGGCAAATACCGCGCACCATTCAAGTAATACTTGATGGAAATTTGCCTCCTGGTTCGACCGGCAAGGATGTGATTATCACGCTCTGTGGACTTTACAACCAGGAAGAGGTCTTGAACGCGGTAGTCGAGTTTTCCGGCCCGGGGGTGGCCAGCCTCTCGATGGACGCGCGCTTGACCATCTCCAACATGTCCACCGAATGGGGAGCTCTGGCGGGTTGGTTTCCCTGTGACGCCACCACCATTGAGTACATGCGAAAGGTCTATGCGCAGTTGGCGGACCGCGGCATCCAGAGGTTTCCCTTGCAGGAAATCGCTGCCTGGGAACAGAGCCCGCCTCAACCTGACGGGGACGCCCTTTACGCCGGCAGGATCGTGCTCGATCTGGGAGAAGTAGCGCCGCATCTTTCCGGTCCCGACACCGTGCAGGTGATGCAATCCTTGCAGGATATGCGGGCCAAAAGGGTGGCGATCCATAAGGCTTATCTGGTGTCCTGCGTGAATTCCCGGATGGAAGACCTGGAGGCTGCCGCCCGCGTGCTCGCAGGCAAGACGGTTTCGCCCGGAGTGAAGTTCTATCTGGCTGCCGCCAGCAAGGCCGTGGAGGAGGAAGCGGAGCGGAGCGGCATATGGCAGACGATGCTTGATGCGGGGGCGATTGCTTTACCCCCGGGTTGTGGACCGTGCATAGGATTGGGAACCGGACTGCTTGAGGCGGGCGAGGTGGGAATTTCGGCAACCAACCGGAACTTCAAAGGCCGGATGGGTTCGCGCGAGGCGCAATGCTATTTGGCATCGCCCGAGGTCGTGGCCGCTTCCGCTGTGGCGGGTTATATCACCGGACCGGAAGAAGCGAACGCACAGGATGCAAACCGGAAGCCCGGCCAACTTCGCCGCAATTACCAGGATCTCTCCGGGGCGCCAGCCATTCGACCCGAAAAAGTGATCATTCTGCCAGGGTTCCCCCCCCATTTGCAGGGACGATTGGTCTTTCTGCCCAAGGATAACCTGAACACCGACGGCATTTTTTCCGGCCAGTACACCTATCGTGAGGATGTTACCGGCGAACTGATGGCGCAGGTGGTGTTTGAGAACTACGATTCGCAGTTTGCCGCCCGCGTCCACGCCGGTGACGTGGTGGTGGGCGGCCTGAATTTTGGCACTGGATCGAGCCGCGAACAGGCAGTGACGGCGATCAGGGCGAAAGGCATACCGCTGGTCATTGCTGCCAGCTTCTCGCAAACGTATTTGCGCAATGCTTTTAACAACGGTTTTTTGTGCATCGAAGTCCCGGCTTTGGTGAGGAAGTTGCGGGAACAGTTCGCTCCGGAGATGGGAGCGGGAGAGAAGACCATTATTCCGGGGGACGAAATCGCCATCGATTTTACCGGCTGCACTCTGAGCTGGCGTGGGGATGCATTCTCCTTTCCCGCGCTCGGTTCGGTGCCGCAGTCGCTGGTGATTGCCGGAGGAGTAGAGAACCTGGTCAGGAAGAAGCTGGAGGACAGAAGTTAGGAGTTGGAATGCCCGTACTTCTTACTGCTGACTTCCGACTTCTCAATTCTGGTGTAAGGAGCGGCTATGGCGCGTTACACAGTGGTGGCGATGCCCGGTGATGGCATCGGCAATCAAGTCTTGCCGGAAGCGATTCGCGTGCTCAATGCGGTGGGATTTGACGCGGAATACCTGCATGGCGATATCGGGTGGGAATTCTGGCGCAGGGAAGGCAATGCGCTTCCCGACCGTACCATCGAATTGTTGTCGAAACACATACTGGGTCTCTTCGGCGCCATCACCTCGAAACCCAAGAAGGATGCCGATGCCGAGCTCGACCCGGCATTGCGCGGAAAGGGGCTGACCTACTACAGCCCGATTGTCACCATGCGGCAGCGCTTCGACCTGGACGTTTGCATGCGTCCCTGCATTGGTTTTCCGGGCAATCCGCTCAACTTTGTGCGCAAAACGGCGGGTGGCGGCTTTGAGGAACCCCTGGTCAACGTGGTGGTATTTCGGCAGAACACCGAGGGACTTTATGCGGGAGTGGAGTGGACAAACCCTCCCGGGGCGGTGATGGCGGCACTGCACTCGCACCCAAAGTTCAAAGCCTTTGCGGAAGTTCCAGGGCCTGAGCTGGCCATCAGCGTGCGAATTATTACCCGCAGGAACGCCGAACGGATTTGCCGGGCGGCCTTTGAATTTGCAAAGAAGTACGGATACAAGCACGTCACCATTTGCGAAAAGCCCAATGTGTTGCGTGAAACCAGCGGCATGATGGAAGAGGCGGCGCGGCAGGTGGCCAGGGATTTCCCGGGCATTCCCTTGTGGTCCACCAATATCGATGCGCAGACGATGTGGCTCACCAAAAACCCGGAAGATTACGGCGTCATCGTTGCCAGCAACCTGTTTGGCGACGTAATCTCGGATGCGTTCGCCGGACTGGTTGGCGGGTTAGGATTCGCGGCTTCCGGCAACCTGGGCAGGGAGGTGGCGGTTTTCGAGCCTACGCATGGCTCGGCGCCGAAGTATGCGGAGCTGAACCCGCCGATTGTGAATCCCATCGCGATGATTCTTTCAGGGGCCATGATGCTCGATCACGTCGGGGAGACGGAGAAGGCGCAAAGGGTGCGGAATGCCATCGCCCAAGTGGTGCGCGAGGGTAAGGTGCGCACCTACGACATGATGCGTATCGCGGGCGGCGCCAAGTCGATAGCCCAGGGTGCCGCCAGTACGATGCAGATGACGGACGCGATTTTGGGATGTTTGCAGCAATAAAGCTTTCGCAACACTGTGTATGGTTCTGCGTGCTTTGCGGGAAACGATCAAAGGTTCGACAGGAGGCTAAACGTGGCTGTTACAGAGGCGGGCCGTGCCGGTGGCGATATCCGTTCGGACTGTCGCGTCGTTTTTGAGCCGCGCAGTTCGGGCGGCATTCAAATCGAGTTGACTTCACGCGTCGAAGCCTACTATGGCGACAAGATTCGTGCTCAGGCAAAGCAGCTGCTGGCGGCACTCAAAGTGAGCCATGCGCAGCTGACGATTGAAGACATGGGCGCGTTGCCATTCGTGATCGCGGCCCGCATCGAGGCGGCCGTGCGTCGCTCCCGGCCGGACGAACACCCGCATGACCAACGGAATATGGTGGGCGGCGCGGAGTTCCCCCGCACCCCTGGAACGCGCAAGGACCGCATGCGGCGCTCGCGGCTCTATTTGCCGGGCAACGAACCCAAATATTTCATGAATGCCGGCCAGCACGCTCCGGATGCCGTCATCCTCGATCTGGAAGACTCAGTCCATCCCGCGGAAAAGGATGCCGCCCGCTGGCTGGTTCGGAATGCCTTGCGGGAGGTGGATTTTTGCGGCTGCGAGCGCATGGTGCGCATCAACCAGCTTCCTCTCGGATTGAAGGACGTGCGGGAAGTGGCCGCAGCTATGCCGGACGTTCTTCTGATTCCCAAGGTCGAGAGCGCCGAGCAGGTGAAACAGGTGGAGAACGCGGTGCGCGATGCGCGCTACACCGGCGGCATCGGGGAGATGAGCGAAGCGGATCGTACGCGGAAAATATGGCTGATGCCCATCCTGGAGTCGGCTCTGGCCATCGAGAATGCGTTTGCCATTGCTGCCGCCTCGAAGTATGTCGTCGCGCTGACGATTGGGCTGGAAGACTACACGGCGGACCTCGGCGTGGTGAAGACGCGCGGAGGAGGCGAGTCGCTATATGCCCGCCTGCGCCTGGTGAACGCGGCCCGTGCGGCCGGCCTGCAGGCGATCGACTCAGTCTATGGAGACATTGCCGACCATGAGGGATTGTTGCGATGGGGCCGCCGCGCGCGCATGCTGGGCTTCGAAGGCATGGGTTGCGTTCATCCCGCGCAGATCCCGGTAATCCACCAGGCATTCGCTCCCTCGGCGGAGGAGATCGAAAAGGCCCGCCGGATTGTTGCGGCATTCGAAGAAGCTCAAATCCGCGGCGTGAATGTCGTCACCCTGGGCTCCAAAATGATCGATCCACCGGTGGTGAAACGGGCTCTGAAATTGGTGGAACGCGCCAAAATGATGGGGATGGCGTGATGCAGCCAACGGCGTAAGCCTTGGTTGGGTGAAGGGAAAAGACGATTGGCCCCCGGAAGGGGCCGTAAGGTTCAATGGCATGAGCAATCCTATTATGCTGGTTAGCAACTCTCTGAACCGCCAGGTCCCTGCCATCGTCAACGGCAAGGAACAAGCGCCCTATGCCGGCCTGGAGTTTCGCCGCCCTTTGGGTTCCAAGGCCGCGCCGCCGGTGCGCTCGGCGCTCGATTATCCGGAAAATGGCGACAAGCGCGTGCCCGATCTGGAGACGGCCTTGCGCAAATGCGGCTTGCGCGACGGCATGGTGATCAGCTCACACCATCATCTTCGCGATGGCGATTATGTGGCGGCAATGGCCCTTCAGACTGCCGCACGCCTGGGCGCCAAAGAGCTGATGTGGTTTCCCAGCGCCTCGTTTCCCTCGCAGGCCTGTGTGATCGATCTGATGGAGAGCGGCGCGGTGCACCATATTGAAGGCTCCATGAACGGACCGCTGGGCGACTACTGCTCCCGCGGCAAGATGCGCGGATTGGGCGTATTGCGTTCGCAAGGCGGCCGCTGGCAGGCGATCCAGGACGGCGAAGTGCACATCGATATCGCAATCATCGCCGCGCCCACCGCGGATGCATTCGGCAATGCCGATGGCTCGCATGGCCCTTCGGCCTGCGGTTCCCTGGGTTTCGCCCTCGCCGATTCCGTCTATGCCGACCGCGTGATTGTGGTCACCGACAATCTTGTGCCTTTCCCCTGTGTCCCCTGGCAGATTCAGGGAAACAATGTGGATTTTGTGGTGGAAGTGCCGAAGATTGGCGATGCCGGCAAAATTGTCAGCGGCACTACGATGATGACTCGTTCGCCCGACCGTTTACGGATCGCCGAACTGGTTGCGAAATTTATACGCGCGGCGGGCATTATGCGCGAGGGCTTTTCCTTTCAGGCCGGCGCCGGAGGGATTGCGCTGGCATTTGTGCAGTATCTGAAAACCATGATGCGGCAGGACGGTGTGCATGCGCGCTTTGTGCGCGGCGGTTCCAGCAAATTTTTAGTGGACATGCTCCGCGAGGGAATGGTCGATTACATTCTCGACGGACAAACCTTCGACCTGGAAGGGGTTCGTTCCATCGCGGAAGATCCGCGCCATGTCGCCACTTCGCCCTTCACCTCGTACAACTTTCAAGGCAAGGGATTTTTTAACCAGCTGGTGGATGTTTGCGTTCTGGGCGCCACGGAAGTCGACGTGAACTTCAATGCCAACGTTGTCACGCACTCCGACGGAAGGTTGTTGCACGGCATCGGCGGCTGGCAAAACTGCCTGTTTGCCGGCTGCTCGATTCTGGCGGTGCCGTCATTCCGCGACCGCATCCCGGTGATTGTCGACGAAGTGACGACCTTGGTGGGTCCGGGCGAACTGGTTGACGTGGTCGTGACCGAGCGCGGGATCGCCGTCAATCCGCGCCGGCAGGATTTGCTGGACGCTACCAAAGACTCGGGCCTGCCGATCCGCCCCATTCAGGACATCAAGCGGGAAGTGGAGAATTTCTGCGGCGGCAAACCGCAAAAGCCTCGCCTGTTGGATCGTCCGGTGGCGGTGGTGAAATGGGTGGACGGCACGGTGCTGGATTCGGTTTGGCAACCGGAAGACTCGGTATTCGAATAGAGTTTACAGGTTGCAGTTCACAACCAGCCGGCCGCATCCGCTTTGCCGGCGGAGCCTGATTTGGCGGTGAGCTGCAAACTGTAAACTGGAATCCCTAAAGGGGGATGCGCGATGTGGAGCACCATGATGGCATACCAGCTTTTGCTGGGAGGCATTCTGGAACGCGCCGGTACCGTCTTTCCGGAGGTCGAGATCGTTTCGCCCCGGCCGGACGGCACTTTGCATCGCTATACCTACGCGGACTTTTATCTGCGGGCGCGCAACCTCGCCGAATCTCTGCAGAAGTCCGGCTTGAGCCGCGGGGAACGCGTGGCCACCCTGATGTACAACCATCACGTCCACCTGG
>CAZUCM010000060.1:0-11621 GCA_964619235.1 uncultured Terriglobales bacterium | reverse complement strand
GTGCGTTGGCTAGGCGCGCTGCTGTTGCCGAGCTTGTGCGTCACGATGACCTGCCTGCTGCTCGTTGCCTGTTCGCAGAAGCCGGCGGCATCGGCTGCCGAACCAGCCTCTTCCGCCGCGGCAACCCCCACTCCCGGCGCCGTTTACGCCGCCGATACCGCTCCTTTGCCTCATTTCGATGGTGCGGCAGCGATGCAGTTTGTGAAACAGCTGGTAGCCTTCGGGCCACGCTGGGTCGATAGCCCCGGACACGAGAAGACAGAACGGTTCCTGCGTGCGCAGCTTAAGTCCGACAAAACCTTCGAGGATGCCTTCACCGCTTCAACTCCGGCCGGTCCAAAGCCGATGCGTAATTTTGTCGCTGAGTTCCCGGGGAACAGGGACGGCCTGATCGTTGTGGCCGGGCATTATGACACGCTTTATAACCGCCCGGATTTTGTCGGCGCCAACGATGGCGGCTCGTCGGCAGGGCTGCTGCTGGAACTGGCCAAAGAGCTGCGTGCGCAATTGAAAAACGGCAAGCGTGACGGTTATACCGTGCGTTTGGCATGGCTCGACGGGGAAGAGGCCATCCGCCAATGGACCGACACCGACAGCGTGTATGGAGCGCGCCATCTCGCCGAACGATGGTCTGCCGATGGCACGCTGAAACAAATCAAGGCCTTCATTCTGGTGGACATGATCGGCGACGCCGATTTGAACGTGGATCGCGATTCCGAGTCCACTCCGGCGCTGGAAGATCTGGCTCTGCAGGCCGCCAGGCGTTACGGGTACCAATCCAATTTTTTTGAGCGCTCGCTTCCGGTCGGCGACGATCATAAGCCGTTTCTCGATCGCGGCGTACCCGCGGTCGACCTGATTGACTTCGACTACGGCTATGAAAATGCCTATTGGCATACCAAGGACGATACCGTCGACAAGCTCAGCCCACGGAGCATGGAGATCGTCGGCAGCGTGGTGGAAGAGATGATCCGGATGCTGGACCATAACTGATCGCAATGCCCAACGAGTCCCTGATGGCCTGGATTCTGTTTAACGCCTGTGTGCTGGCACTGCTGGCGCTGGATTTATGGGGCTTCCATCGCCGGGCGCACGGGACCGGGGTTCGCCAGGCCCTGATCGCCAGTGCCGGATGGATCGGATTGGCCGCCGCCTTCGCCCTGGGCGTCTGGTTCTGCCGGGGACGTCTCCGGGCTCTGGAGTTCACCACCGGGTACCTGGTGGAAGAATCTCTCAGCATCGATAATCTCTTCGTCTTTCTCCTGATCTTCCGCTACTTTCGAGTGCCTCCTCAGTGGCAGCACAAGGTATTGTTTGCGGGAATCCTGGGCGCGCTGCTGATGCGCGGCGCCTTCATCCTCGCCGGGGTTTCCTTGCTGCGCCGGTTCGACTGGATCGCATATGTCTTTGGGGCTTTCCTGGTCTATATGGGGGCCAAACTCGTCTTTGCCGGCCAGGTGCAAGTGAATCCGGAGGGGAATCCATTGCTGCGCATCTTCCGGCGCCGCATGCGGATGACCCCCGATTATGTCGAAGGCGCCTTCCTGGTCAAGCGGGAAGCTCTCTATGTGACGCCGTTGCTTCTGGTGTTGCTGGCGATAGAAGCCAGCGACCTGTTGTTTGCCGTGGACTCGGTGCCGGCAGTGCTGGCGGTCACGCGCGATCCGTTTATCGCCTACACCTCGAACGTATGTGCCATCCTGGGGCTGCGTTCGTTGTATTTTGCTCTGGCTGCAATGCTGGAGCGCTGTGCCGGATTGCACTATGCCGTGTCGGCGATTCTGGTGTTTATTGGGGCCAGGATGTTGCTCGCGAAGTTTTATACGCTGCCGATCGGGTTGACGCTGGGCGTGGTTGCCGGTGTGCTGGCGGCGTCGGTCGTATGGTCTTTACTCGTGCCTGAGAGTTGCACCACCTGAGGATCTGAAGGTCGAGAGCTGGGAACGCGGGCTGGAAGGGAAGCTCGCTAGATCCGGCTGAATTCTTCCAGTTGCTTGCGGAAGGCGCGTATCTTTCCGGCCAGGGATTGCCCGGCTACGGGCAGGGTGGAGGCGGGAGAAGCGAGTACCATGCGCTCGATGCGCGATTTTATGGCCATCCGGGAATAGAAGAATCGCCACTTCTGGGCGTTGATCTCGGCGGCAAACCAAGCCAACTCGGAGGTGGCCATGCGGTAGCGCGGCAACAGCACCCGCACCGCGCTTCCACCGTTGCCCCGCGCCAGGAAAGCCCAAGGCTGCAACGCCGCCTGTCCGAAGGCGGTAACCGTGATGCCACCCTGAGCGAAGAGTTCCTCCTCCCCCGCTTCCACCAGACGCATGATGCTGTTCGTCATTCCTCCGCTGGAGACGTACGGCGTGCTGCCATCGCAATAATGTTTCTCGCCCGCTGACCGTCCGTTGACCACCTGGAAAAACTCAGTCAACGGCGCTGTGCGGCCCAGCGGCAACGGCGGCAGATCATGCCATGACCGGCCGAAGTCCTCCTGCGCGCTCTCCGCCAGTTCGGGAAAATCGATCACCGCCCGGAAAACGGATGCCAGAACGGATTCCATATCGCGTTTGGCTTGTGCCGCCGTCCCGGCTTGCGGATGCGGCAGCCACTCCTGCGGGCTCCATTCCTTTCCGCTTCGAAGTTGAGAGCCGGTCACGCTGACCGCCAGGCGGGAGGCCACGCGCCGGCCGGCAAGCATGGATTGAAAGCCGCGCCGCACCTCATCCAACTCGCTGCCCGCGCGCTCGACGCGCCGGTTCTTGAGCTTTTCGAAGCCGTCGTTCCAGATGCGCGCCATCAGGACCGGCTGGCCGGCGGGTTGCGGTTGATGCGCCGCGGCCAGCAGGATGGAAGTCGGTGCGGCGGTGGGATAAAAAAGATCCTCCGGCAGACTGATGACTCCCAGCAAGGTATGCTGCCGCAGAAATTCGGCGCGCCAATGGGCGTGTTCCTCATCGGCGAAGATGCCGGCCTTCACCACCGCGGCGCAGCGGCCGCCCGGCGCCAGAGCTTCCATGGCCGCATCCAGAAAATTTCGTTCCGGCTCGGCGCCTTGGGAGAATGGTGGATTCAGAAAAGCCCGGGTAAATCCGCGGCGTATCGCCGGGCTGCGCATGGCCTCGAAACAATTCTCGAACTCAATTTGGCATTCCGGACGGGCGCCATTTGCCGGCCGCTGCCGGCAGGAGCGAAACGTCAGGTTGAGCACTGCCAGGGCCCATACCGTGGGGTTGGTGTCGCAGCCGCGGACGATGCCCTGTGACCGGGCTTGCGCGGCTGACGGGATCGCGCACATCCGCTCGTATGCCGGCACCAGAAAACCGCCGGTGCCACAAGCAATGTCGATTACGCGGTCAGCGGCGCACACGCCCAGCAGATCCACACAGTAGCGCGTGATGTGGCGGGGGGTAAATACGATCCCCAGGGCGTTGTTATCGTAGCCGTAACGCAGGAACGCCTCGTAAAAGATGCCGAGGAAATCGAAATCGCTGTGCAAGGCATGCGCAACGTCAATCTGGCCGAGCAGATCTCCGATGGCGGGAAGGAAAGGCGAAAGACGCTCGAAATCGTGCCCGAGACGCAGCGTGGAGATCAACCGCCGTCGCTGCGCCGCCGGCAGAGACGTGCTTTCCAGAGCCGCCGCCACCTGGCGGTTCACCTGCGCCAACGCGTCTTTGGCGCCGCTCTGCAATCCGCCGTATGCCGCAGCCACCACCAGAGCTGCCAGAGCCTTGGGCCGCAAGGGCGCGTCCACCTTGGCGTCGCGCAACAATTTGCTGATCTGGATGGCGGCCTCCTGCAGAGCCGCGACGGAAGGGAACGCAGTTTGCGTGGTTGACATGATGCCGCCCAACTCAATCGTCCAACTGCAATTCGCAGGTGATTTTTGCGCTCTTGTTCAACATGGCGGCCACCGAGCTATATTTCTCTTCCGAAAGGCGCACCGCCTCCTCCGCCGCCGTGCGGGAAACTTTGCCGCCAATCCGGTAAATCAGGCGAATATGGGTATACACACTGGGCGGTTTCGCCGCCCGCTCGGCTTCGGCGCGCACCTCGACGGAAGTGAAAGGTTCGCGTTTGATGCGGAGAATGGATATGACATCGACTCCCGTGCAACCACAGAGTCCCATGAGCACCAGCTCCATGGGCGAACTGCCGGAGGGCTGCTTTCCGGCATCCAGCACGGTGGCATGCCCGCTCGAGGCTACTGCGATAAAGCGATCCTGGTCCGTCCAGGTCGCGCGTGCTTCGATCATTGCGCCTGCCTTTCTGATCTCCGTGGAACGCTAGTCTTTTTGTGCCTGGGGATTTGGGTCGGAAATATCAAATCCCCGGGCGTTATCGGTTTGCGGTTCCGTGTGAATCAATACCCGGAAGAGGTCGGGGGTGCGTTGTTTAAAGCGTATCTCCAGGGCGGTGGAAAGCTCGTGAACCCGGTGAAGCGGCAGACTATCCTGCATCGTGGAGTGGCAGGAAACGTACATTTTGCCGCCCACCCGCTTTACCCGCACCTCGTGAACGTCAAGCACTTCCGGGGCGAACTCCCTGGCGATCCTTTGCAGACGGTGTTCCAGAGACAGATCGCGCTGCACCTTGTCGACGCTTTCAATGGTGGAAGGTTCGCTCTCCATGTGCGTCAGGATCGAGGTGATCTCGGGAATGCCGTTGCGCATCTCGGACTCCAGCTGGGTAACCACGTCGTGGGCATCTTTGAGGGTCAGGTGTTCGGCCAACTCCAGGTGCTGCTCCACGTGCAGTTGGCCATGTCCCAGGTCCTGCACGCTGATGTCATGCACGTTGAGGTTGCTGCGCGTGGCGACGGCTCGCACCCGGTCAAAAAGATTCTCGCCGCGGGAGGCGCGCGCCGCTGTATGTACC
This sequence comes from uncultured Terriglobales bacterium, assembly GCA_964619235.1. Lineage (GTDB taxonomy): Bacteria > Acidobacteriota > Terriglobia > Terriglobales > Acidobacteriaceae > CAZUCM01. The sequence goes on along the minus strand of CAZUCM010000060.1, from coordinate 6,749 downwards.
ACCACATCGGCCTCCGGCAGCACCGCGCGCACTGCCTCGGTGACGTCAGTGGCCACCTGCTCGGAGCGCAGGAAGGTGACGGTTCGCGCCAGGCCGATGCCGAGATCCACGAAATAACGGTTGCCGCCGCGGCGGATGCGGACGCGATCCACCTCCAGCACGCCTTCCACGCCCAGCACAACCGAGATGATGTTGGCACGGGCGCCGGCCGGCGCCGCGTCCAGCAGCGCATCGATGGTCTGCCGCGCCAGGCGCGAACTAACGTAGACGATTACCCCGGCAACCACCAGGGCCGCAACCGGATCGGCCGCGTGCAACCAGCCGATATGGAACTGCTTTGCGGCCCAGACCAGACTGAGGCCGACGATGACCGCGAAGCTGGACCAGATGTCGGTGGAGAAGTGCAACGCATCGGCCGCCAGCGCCTGCGAATCGTAGCGGTCCGCGATCCGCTTCAAGGCGCGCGAACGCCACCAGTCCGTAACCATGGAAAACAGCATCACCATAAATGCCGGCAGGGTGGCTTCCACTTCAGGCCCGCGATGCAGGAACAGCCGCCGCGCCGCTTCGCAGACGATCCAGACGCAGGTAAGCAGCAGCAGCGAGGTTTCCAGGAAGGCGGAAAAATTCTCGAATTTGCCGTGGCCGTATTGGTGATCAGCGTCGGCGGGTTTGTCCGAAACCCGTATCGATACCATGGTGATTATGGCGGCGATCAGATCCAGGCCGGAGTGGGCCGCTTCCGAAAGAATACCCAGGGAGCCGGTGCTGATGCCCACCACCGTCTTAAACAGGGTGATGGCCAGGGCGGCCATCACGGAATGCTGCGCGACCGCGCCTTTTTCGGCCCGCATGCGATCGGCGCTCAGATGCTCCCCGGTAGGCATATCGGAATTATAACCAGCCGCCGTCCCGGTGGTCGCTTCGGCAAAACCCGTGCCGGTGGTAGCGGGAGAGCCGGGGGCAAAACGCTTCTGCTTCGAAGAATGGCCCCGGCTGTGCTAGGATTTTATTTCAACTCTATACAAACACAAGGAGGGCTGGTGAAAATACGCCGTTTTGCCCTGGTACTGCTCGTTTCATCGCTGGCGTTCGCGCAGGCTCCGTCTGCAACGCCGAAAACCAATGCTGGATCGTCTGCCAAGCCGCAAACTGCTCCCGCGGCCGCGACCTCCGTGGCTGCGCAGGCGAACAAGCCGGCGACGCCTTCACCCTCGCCTGCGCCGGCTGCCAAGCCTGCCGCGGCGGCAAGCACCGAAGTCAAGCCTGATGCGATCGTTTTGACGATCAGCGGATTATGCCACGTCAAGCCCGTAAAGGGCGAGTGCAAGACGACCATGACTCGCGCCGAATTCGACAAATTGCTGGCGGCATTTTCCGGCGATCAGCCCGATCAACCGCCCATTACGCCCGCTCAAAAGCGGAGATTAGCGACGCAATTGGCGCATTTCATGGTTTTCTCCAAGGAAGCCGAAGATCAAGGACTGGATAAGCGTCCGGAAACCGCGCTATTGCTGAATTTCTTCAAGTTGCAGGTGCTGTCGGAATTGGAAAAGCGCTCGATCCAAAAGAAGAGCGACGCCACTCCGGAAGAAATTGCCAAGTATTACGACGATAATTCGGATCGCTATACCGAACTTTCGCTGGAGCGCCTGATGATCCCGATGCATGCCGGAACCGATTCCAAGCTGACTGACGCGGACCTGCAGAAGCTGGCCGATGATTTGCGCCAGAAGGCAACCGCTCCGGGCGCGGACTTCAAGGCCTTGGAGGCAGAAGCCTACGCCAAAGTCGGAATTAAGTCGAATCCGCCGGAAACCAAAATGACCATGCATCCCAACGAGATCTCGATGAACCAGCAGGCGATTAAGCAGCTCAAGCCGGGTGAGGTTTCGTCTGTGATCAAGGATGGGAATGCCAACTATATCTATAAGCTCGACAGCAAGCAGGTCTCGCCATTGGACGCGAAGCTCAAGGCGGAAATCTCGAAGACCGTAGCCCAGCAGAATTTCCGCAAGGAGATGGACGACCTGGATAAGTCGAGGCCTGTCGACTACAACGAAGAGTATTTCGGAGCGGCTCCCCCGCCGCCCGGCCAGCAGGCGGGACGGCCGCCCATGATGCCGCCGACGCAGTCCAGGCCGCCGGTACCACCCACGAGGCCGGCAACGCCCACGGTGACTGCGCCTCCGGCTCAGCCCAAGGCGCCTGCTGCTCCTGCGGCAACGCCTCAGTCGAAATAACCGGCTCCGGCTGGCGCCAAAACTACCTGGCGAGGTGACATGAAATATGTCACCTCGCCTTTATTTTGTGCCCCGATATAAACCGGCAACCCCGAAGGTGTAAGGGGTCCATGATACCTGCTGGAATCCGCAGCTTCGGAAGCGGGTCAGCATCTCTTCCGGAGCGGGAAAGCGGCTGACGGAGGCGGGCAAATAAGCATAGGGGCCCCGCACCCCGGATATCAGTGTGCCCACGGCAGGAAGCACGTGGCGGAAGTAGACGCGGTAGAGCATGCCCATGACGCCGCGAGGCTCGCCAAAGTCGAGAATTCCAACTTCGCCGCCCGGCGCCAGTACGCGATAGATCTCCCGCAATCCCGCGTCGTAATTGGCCAGATTGCGAAACCCAAAGGCCGAGGTCACCAGCTGAAAGCGCTCGCCGGGGAACGGCAGATGAAGCGCATCGGCTTCGACCCAGGAGATGCTTTCCGCCGCGGCGGGGCCGCGGGCAGAGGATTTCGCGCGGGCGCGGCGAAGCATTTCCGGCGAAAAATCGATTCCCGTAAGCGAGGGCGAGGCCTGCACCCGCCTGGCCTGGCGTAGCAGGGCAAAGGTCATGTCGCCAGTGCCGCAGCAGAGGTCGAGCACCTGCGCGTTGGGCCGGAGCAGGAGCGGGGCGAAGGTGCGGGCCACCCGCTTCCACCACAGCTTGTCCACATTGAAGGAAAGCAAATGGTTCAGCAGGTCATAGCGGGGGGCGATGGCGGTGAACATTTCGCGAACCGCCGCGGCGCGCGCCTGCTCATCGCCGGACGGCACCTCCGGCGGGAGGGCGCCGGTGACCTTATTCATTGCTCCTGCGACCGGCTGCGCAACCGATCGACCGCCTGCATCACCGCGCCGGCTGGGACGTTGGAGACCACCTCCACCCGGCCGATGTTGACCGGCAGGATGAAGTGGACGATGCCACGCATGGTCTTCTTGTCGTTGGCCAGGCGATGAAGGATGCGTTTCCCGCGCGCTTCCACCTTGGGCAGTGGCGCGTAGGTCAATATGGCGGAGATGATGCGTTCCGCGGTTGCCGCGTCCGTATGCTGCAACTCCGCCGCGATGGTGGTGGCCGCGATCATGCCCCAGGCAACCGCCTCACCATGCAGGAAGTGCTTATAGCCGGTTTCGGCCTCCAGCGCGTGGCCAATGGTGTGGCCAAAGTTCAGGATGCGGCGCAATCCGCCTTCATGCTCGTCGGCAGCGACCACTTCGGCTTTTACGCGGACGCTCTTGGTGATCAGCCACTCCAAAGCCGAGGGGTCGCGCCGCAGGATGCGGTCCCGGTGTTCCTCCATGAAGCGGAAAATCTCCGGATTGGAAATAATGCCGCACTTCAGGGCCTCGTACAGTCCCGAACGATATTCGCGCTCCGGCAAGGTGCTGAGCACGTTGGGATCGATGAGCACCCGGCGCGGTTGATGGAAAGTTCCCACCAGATTCTTGCCGACCCTCAGATCCACTCCCGTCTTGCCTCCCACCGATGCATCCACCTGGGCCAGGAAGGTCGTGGGGATCTGCACGAAGCCGATGCCGCGCATGTAAATGGAGGCCAGGAATCCGGCGACATCGCCGGTGACGCCGCCACCCAGCGCGACGATGATCGATTTGCGGTCGGCGCCCAGGCGGACCATCTTCTCGGCAAGATCTTTGACCGTGGCCAGAGTCTTAAACCGCTCACCATCCTTCATCTCCAGGATGGCGTATTGCATTCCGGCGGCATCGAAGGAGGCCGCAAGGGCCGCGCCCCAGTGCTTGCGGACCGGAGGTGAGGTGATGATGTAAAAGCGGTCGCACTGCGGAATGGTCGTCCGTATCCGCTCGGCGGCGTGGTTCAACAGTCCCGCTTCGATATCGGCCGCGTAGGCCGGGTTCACTTTGATTTCAACGGTGCTCACAGCTTTCCATCATAGCCTACACAGTGGGATTCGGGTCAAAGGCAGCCGGCACGGAAGCCAGTGGTAGTATGCTGCTGATATGAAGATCGTTCCAGCGGAGACGGATTTTGTGGTGATTGGCGCGGGGGTTGCGGGCCTGCGTGCCGCGATAGAGTTGGCGGCGGCCGGCAGAGTGCTGGTGCTGGCCAAAAAGGAGGTCACCGAGTCCGCTACCCAATATGCCCAGGGCGGCATCGCCGCCGCGCTCAGCGACGAAGACGAAATCAGCCTTCATCTGCAGGACACGCTTACCGCCGGCGACGGGTTATGTAATGTGGCCGCCGCCACCGTTTTGGTGCAGGAAGGCCCCATGCGGATTGAGGAACTGATCGCCTGGGGCACGGAATTCGACCGCGCCGGACCGAAGCTGGCCTTCACGCGGGAAGGAGCACACAGCCGCAGCCGTATATTGCATGCGCACGGCGATTCCACCGGCCAGGAAATTGCCCGCGCCCTCTGGGAAAAGGCCCGGTCTCTCAAGCGTATTACCATCTGCGAATTTGCCTTTACCACCGACTTGTATCTGGACGGAGACCGGGTGGCGGGCGTTCACCTGATCGACGAGAAGGGCAAGCGCCGCACGGTAACGGCGAATGCCGTGCTTCTCGCAACCGGCGGGCTTGGTCACGTATATCGCGACACGACGAATCCGGCGGTGGCGACCGGCGACGGTTTCGCCATGGCGTATCGCGCCGGAGCCGAGCTCAGCGATATGGAATTCGTGCAGTTTCATCCCACTGCGCTGTATCTGAAGGGAGCGCCGCGCTTTCTGCTCTCCGAGGCCCTGCGCGGCGAGGGGGGGTACCTGCGCAACGATCAGCTGGCGCGTTTCATGGTGAAGCATCATCCGCTGGCCGAGCTGGCGCCGCGCGATGTGGTCGCCCGCGCCATTACCCACGAGCTGCAGGTGAGTCCGGCCAAGGATCCGGCGGTGTATCTTGACCTCACTCACCTTACCGGCAAGAAGTTGGACCAGCGATTTCCCCGGATTCACGCCACCTGCCTGAAGTACAACATCGATATCAGTACAGAACTGATTCCGGTTCGTCCGGCGGCGCATTATGCCATGGGTGGCGTGCGCACCGATCTGGATGGCCGCAGCAGCCTGGAGGGCCTTTATGCCGCGGGCGAGGTCGCCAGCACCGGGGTGCATGGAGCCAATCGACTGGCCAGCAATTCTCTGCTGGAGGGTCTTGTCTTTGGCGCCCGGGCCGGACAGGCGATGATGCAGGAGGCGGGCTCTTCCGGGAAACGGAAGATTTCCGGTTGCGGATGCGTCTCGGAGCCGGAAACGGTTGACGAGCCGGCCAAGGTGGAAGAGGCGATTCGCCACCTGCAGGACCTGATGTGGCATGACGCCGGCGTGGTCCGCAATGCTGCCGGGTTGCGGCGGGTGATTGAAAAACTGGAGCCGTTTTGCGGTTGCCGGCAGGAACCTGCGCGGCGCTTGTGGGAGGCGCACAACCTCCGGCAAATCAGCCTGCTGATTGCGCGCTCGGCGCTGGCCCGCGAGGAAAGCCGCGGGGCCCATTACCGCACCGACTTTCCCGCCCACAACGACCAGAAGTTTCTGAAACATTCGATTGTCCGCGGCCAGCGGATCGATTTCGAGTGAGCAGGCAAAAGTCAGAATTCAGGGGGCAAGGGTTGGAAGGCAGGCAACTCGCCTCTTCTGGCACCTGACTCCTGACTTCCGATTCCTATTCTTTCACCGCAATTCCCAAGGCCTTCATCTTGCGATATAGGTGACTGCGTTCGAGGCCCAGAATTTCCGCGGCGCGGCTGACGTTGCCGTGATTCTCGTCGAGCTTCTTCAGGATATAGTCGCGTTCGTATGCGGCGCGGGCATGACTCAGGCTCAGGAAGTTTCCGCCCCGCCGCTCCCGGTGCACCAGCGGCGGCAGATGTTTCCGGTCGATCTTATTGACCGCGGGATTCATGATGACGATGCGCTCGATGACGTTGCGCAATTCGCGTACATTTCCCGGCCAGGAGTAATGCATCAGCGTCTCGATGGCCTCGTCGGTGATCTCTTTGGGGCGGCGGCTGTAAGCGGTGGCGAATTCTTTCAAAAAGTGGCGTACCAGTTGTGGAATGTCCTCTTTGCGGTCGCGCAGCGGAGGCACGTAAAAAGGAATGACGTTGAGACGATAGAACAGGTCCTCGCGGAAGTTGCCGGTGGAGATTTCGTCCTCCAGGTTCTTGTTGGTGGAGGCGATGACCCGCGCGTCGACGCTGATCATCTCGTCGCTGCCCACCGGGGAAAAACGTTGTTCGTCCAGCGTGCGCAGCACCTTGGCTTGCGTCTTCAGGCTCATGTCGCCGACTTCGTCGAGAAAGAGCGTCCCGTCATTGGCTTTCTGAAACTTGCCTTCCTTATCGGCGGCGGCGCCGGCAAACGATCCCTTTTGATGGCCGAACAATTCGCTCTCGATCAGGTCTTCGGGAATGGCGGCGCAGTTTACCTCCACGAACATGGCATCGCGGCGCAGGCTTTGCGCATGCATGGCGCGGGCCACCAGTTCTTTGCCCGTACCCGACT
>CAZUCM010000059.1:0-11637 GCA_964619235.1 uncultured Terriglobales bacterium | reverse complement strand
GGACGGTTTCGCGGCTGGTCGTTCGGGCTCAGACATGAGGGAATCACCGGCTTATAATCGAGGTGCATATCCAGAGACCGGAGCGAAAACGATGATTCACGTAAACCGCTGGCGTTGCTTTTTGGCGATTTTCTGCTTCGCCTGTCTCCCGGGATCGGCGCTGGGGCAGGCCACTCCACAAAAAAAGACTTTAGTGGTCAATGGGCACAGTGCGGCCGCCGCAGTCGTGCAGTTGGACGGGCATTCGTATGTCGACATCGAAACTTTGGCACAAGTGACCAACGCAACTCTAAGCATCCAGTCCGACCGGATCATTATGAAGATGCCCGGCCCAGGCCCTGTCCCCAAGTCCACCCCGGCGGCAACGGAAATGAGCAAGGAGTTCGCCACCTCTGGAATCACGCTGCTGGAGGAGATGCGAGAGTGGCAGGGGGCCATTTCAGGCGCCATCAGGCAGGGAGTGGCCGCCGGGACTTGGCTCACCCCATTTCTGCAACAGTACCGGAGCCGGGCGCAAAAAGGCATGGAGCAGGCGTCGGTGGCGGCAACCAATCCGCAGGACCACCGCGCATTGCAGCTGCTCAAGAATGAATTTGGCAACCTGAGCAATTGGGACAGCCAGACCCAGGCTGCGATCCAGGCATTGAACGCGGAGCAGACGGTCAGCCCGAGCGCCCGGCAGGATGATCCCCTGCTGACCAGGATTTCGGACTGCGGCGATTTTCTGAGCGTGATGATGGTCAGCCGCGAGTTTGCCGACAATCCCAGTTGTCATTGAGAAAACGCGGGAGCATGAATCGGCGGAAGGGTTCCGGTTCTATCGCAGCAGGGTGAGCACCAGCTGCTGCGCCGAGTTGGCTTGCGCCATCGCCGCCATACCGGTCTGCATCAGGAGAGTGTCTTTCGACATTTCGGCCACGGTCTGGGCGAGATCGACGGAGGTGATGCTGTTCTCAGCCGCGGTAAGATTCAGCACCTGGTTCGCCATGACGGTGGCGGCCGACTGCAAACGGTTGATGGAAGCTCCCATATCGCCGCGTTGCGCCGCCACTGCGGCGATTGCGCCGGCGATATCGGTCAAGGCCTTTTGCGCGCCGCTGTTCGCGTCACCCTCGGTCAGCAGGTTATCGCCCTCCAGGCTGACGGAACTGCCGCCAAATGAGCCCTGGCCCAGGACACTCACGGTTGTCCCGATTGAACTGCCGGAATTTCCGTCGCTCAGAAAGATGGAAGTGCTGGAGCCCGAGAAAACCGAAGTGCTGTTGAAGGTAGTGTTGGCGCCGATGCTGTCAATTTCATTCTTGATCTGCGTGAACTCCGCATCCAGAGCGCTGCGCTGCGAGGAATTGACCGTGCCCGTGGCGGCTTCGGTGGCCACGGTAATGGCGCGATTCAACAGCAAGTTTACCTGGGAGAGCGAACTGTCGGCCACTTGCAGCAGCGCCACACCATCGTTGGCGTTGCGTTGCGATTGCGTCAGGGCGGTGATATTGGCCTGCAACCCATCGGCGATAGCCAGGCCGGCAGCATCATCAGCGCCGCTGTTGATGCGCTTGCCGGAGGCCATCTCCGTCAACGTCTGATACAGGTCGGTCTGGGTGGCATTCAGCTGATTCTCCACCATCACCGACGCAACGTTGCTAAGGATGCTAAGCACTCTTACCGGCTCCTCTCGCCTCGCTCCCAGCCGCATCAGGAAGCGGAACTTGACTGCCGTTGCTCCCGCATGGCTTCCGGCCACCAAACCGGTCTTCGCCTTATCTGCACTATCGGCATCCGCGGGCAAAACTTTAATAGCACGAACGACAAAGTGAGCGTGATATTGGACGAGGGACGCAGTTAATTGAAAACAATGGAGATTACGCGCTAATTAGTGAAAGGCAGACGCGGGCACGTTACCCCCTTGACTGGCCGCAAATGCTTATCGATCACCATGCAGCACCCGCCGGCGAGGGCCTGAAGACAAATCGGCGGCAGCTCCGCTCAGGTATTATTCTGAAACGTGGCTTCGAGATCATCCCCATCCCCCAGAACCCCGCATCGGAAGATTTTTCTCCGATTTTTTCTGCGATGGCTTATCCGCTGCGCGCTGCTGCTTTGGGCGTTACTCGCGCTGCTGCTGGTGGCTGCCCGGTGGATCGACCCGCCGACAACCGCGGTGCACATCCAGCGCCGCGTGCAGGCCTGGATTCACCACACGCCGTATCAGGAACGGTACAAATTCGTTCCGCTCAACCAGATTGCACCCGATCTTCAGCATGCGGTGATCGCCGCGGAAGATACGCGCTTCTATCAGCATCATGGATTCGATTGGAAGGCGATCGAAGCCGCTGCCGAAGAAGATATGGAAGGCGGCCGCACGCGCGGAGGCTCCACCATTACGCAGCAACTGGTGAAAAACCTGTTCTTCGGAACCGGCCGTTCCTTTCTCCGCAAGGGCGCCGAGTCCACGTTGGTACCGGTGGCCGAATTTGTCCTCGGCAAGCAGCGCATTCTCGAGCTTTACCTCGATGAGGTCGAATGGGGCCATGGCATCTATGGCGCAGAGCCGGCGTGCCGTTACTATTACAAAACCTCAGCCCGGAGTATTGACCGGCAACAGGCGGCACGGCTTGCCGCGATTCTACCGGCTCCGTTGAAGCGGCGGCCCGAGCGCATGAACAGCTACAGCGCGGTCATTCTCAGGCGCATGCGCCAAGTGGGCTGGTAATCGTCCATGGTTGGTCCCTGCGATTCGCTGGACTAAAATCCAGAAACGTGGTGAGATTCAGGCTCCGCGGTCCCGGACACCCGGGGATGGAATTGCTTTTTTTAAGTTATGACGGAACTTCTGCTGGCATTGACGCATTACGGATATGTTCTGCTGTTCACATGGTTAGTCGCCGAGCAGATGGGCCTGCCCCTGCCAGGCTTTCCCGCGTTGCTTGCCGCGGGTGTCCTGTGCGGCACGGGCAAGTTAGCGATGGCCATCTGTGTTCCGCTGACGCTGCTTGCATGCATGATCGGCGATACCATCTGGTTCTGCCTCGGCCGCAGATACGGCGCCGCCATCGTCAAGACGCTGTGCAGGGTCTCTCTGGAGCCCGACTCCTGCGTGCGCAAGACCTCGTCCTTTATGGTGAGGCATGGCGCACGGGCACTGGTTTTTGCAAAGTTCATACCGGGCATCGGGTCAATGGCAATCACGATCGCGGGCCAGTCGGCCATGGGGATCGGCACATTTGCCGCTTACGATTTTGCCGGGTCGCTGCTGTATGTGAGCACATTCCTGGGCATAGGGTTTGTGCTGAGCCAGAGCATCGAGAAGGTCGAACGAATCAGCAGGCACGCCGGCGCCCTGGCGATCCCGGCCGCGACACTGACAGCCGTTGCGCTTATCGCCACACGGTACGTGCAGCGGCGCCGTTTCCTGCACGATCTGAAGATGGCGCGGATCAGCCCGGAGGAATTGCGCGCCATGCTCGACCAGGGACAGGAACCTTTCATCGTCGACCTGCGTCACTCGCTGGACTTTCTTCCCTACCCTCAGGTGATTCCAACCGCCGTGCGCATGGACCCGGCACAACTGGCCGCCAACGTTTCTATGCTGCCACGCGATCGGGAAATTATTCTGTACTGCACTTGACCGAACGAAGCCAGCAGCGCCAGTTTGGCGCTCAAACTGAAACAGCTTGGCATCGTGCGCGTGCGGCCCCTCATGGGCGGGTTCTTTCTTTGGAGAGACAAGGGTTATCCACTGCAGTCCATCTAATCCCGGAATCTTCTTCCGCCCCTGCACCTTGCTGAAAGAACCGCTACAGGCGCTCTCCCTTGCTACAGACATCACGGGAGGGCGGGAGAGCATCTTCTTAAAGCGATTCTTCAAGCATCGCCGAACATTCGCGGGAGGATTTATGGCAACGAGAAGAGTGACACCGATCGCGGTGGCACAAATGAAAGCGGCGCAGATTCCCAAGGCCGGGGCAGGCTTCCAGATCGCCGAGCGCGGCATGCCGGAGCCGGGTACAGGTGAGGTACGGATCAAAGTTCAGGCCTGTGGCGTTTGCCACAGTGACGCACTGGTGGTGGAAGGCTCATGGCCCGGAATTCAATATCCCCGGGTTCCAGGACATGAAGTGGCGGGCATCATTGATGAACTCGGTGACGGCGTTTCCGGGTGGAAGCAGGGGCAGCGTGTGGGGGTTGGCTGGCACGGCGGTCACGACAACAACTGTCGCGAATGCCGACGTGGAGATTTTCGCAATTGCCTGAATCTGAAGATTCCCGGCATCAGTTATGACGGCGGATACGAGCAATACATGGTGGCTCCCGTTGAGGCATTGGTTGCGATACCGGATGGTCTGAATGACGCCGAAGCAGCCCCGCTGCTCTGCGCCGGCATTACCACCTTCAACGCACTGCGGCATAGCGGCGCCTTGCCCGGCGATCTCGTCGCGATACAGGGAATTGGCGGCCTGGGTCACCTCGGAATTCAATTTGCCAACAAATTCGGTTATAAAGTGGCGGCAATCGGACGCGGCTCTGAAAATGCGGCGTTGGCAAAGAAGCTCGGAGCGAGGATGTATATCGACAGCCAATCGACGAACGCAGTGGAGGCACTGCAGAAACTGGGCGGCGCTCAGGTCATTCTGGCGACCGCGCCAAGCTCGAAAGCGATGTCCGAACTCTTCGACGGCCTGGGCCCGAACGGCAAGCTCATGGTGATAGGCGTTGCCTTCGATCCCATTGAAATCACGCCGGTGCAGCTGCTTACCGGCAGCCGAACGATTCAAGGCTGGACGACGGGAACAGCCGCCGATGCCGAAGATGCACTGAACTTCGCCGAGCTATCCGGGGTGCGTCCCATGATTGAAACCTATCCGCTCGAAAAAGCTGCCGAGGCCTACGCACGAATGATGAGCGGCAAAGCACAGTTTCGCGTCGTTCTGACGATGTGATCGAGGACGGAATCGAAGCAGCGTACACGCAGCTTGGTCCGCCCAGTATCCTAGTGGCCCTACTGCGCGTTAATGGACACCTGTGTGAAATAAACGTGGATGCACAATGGCGAATTCTGTTGTAGTATGGGCGCGACTTTTGGACAGGCCCGGATGATGCTGGATCGTCCGGCGCGCCGGAGGCATTCATGGCCAAGCTTAAGAACGAGGAAGACCGGGCTAAGCGGATCGATGACTTGAAACGCCGGGCGGAAGAGTTGGCCGATGGCCAGATGGAAAGTGGTTTCTCGGACGGCTGTCCCTCGGAACTCGAAGAGTCGTTCTGGGAGCAGGTGGTGAAGTACGAAGAAGCGCCCTGGACAACCAACTTCCAGCAACTGGAGGAGGCTGGGATGGCCCTTCCTCCGCCGGATTCGTTGAGCGACGAGGAGCTGACGAAGAAGCTCTGGGAAGTGATCCACGGACTCGCGTTGCTTCGGGTATTCCTCGAAGAGACAGATCATCTTAGCGACCGTGAGCTTTATACCCAACTATGGACGGAATACCTGCACGAGGAAACGAAAGCCTTTCCGATGACCGCTGATACTATGTGCCACCTCCAAATGCTGGGCAGTGGCAGCGAGGAAGATAACGAACTCTACCTTAAATATTACGCAGATGAAGATTTTCGCAGTCTTTGGCAGCGCGATTTTCCCGAAGATCCCATTCCGCCGCACCAAGATCCGCCCTACGACCGCGACCGTTTGCTGCCCAAGCCGGATTACGGTGTGCCCACTGACCGAGAGCCCAACTGAAGCCTTGCCTGGTGGCACATGATCTGAAAACCGCGGCAACAGCGCCTTGCCCTTTTCCACCTGCCTCCAGTCGGTGGTTTCAATTCCGGCGAACTTTGCCATTGACGATCGACTGATCGATGCGGCTCGCAGGATAGGCCACCCAGATGCCGCAGCGGCCTTGATTACTGCCTTTAAGTTGTCAAAGAACCGGATTCATTCCCCTTGGGGGTCCGCTGTGCTGAAAGGTTTCAAGGTTTCAAAGCTTCTGCACCCTCCTGGAAGCCTTGAAAATCGAAACCTTGAAACCTGGCCATCTACGGCGGAGCGCGCGAAGCGGCAGCAGCAGGGCGGGAAATCGCGAGCAGCGCGGAAGCCACCGCGTGGCGTTCCCCGTTCCACGCCGGAGGTCGTTTCACGTTCCTCTATGGCCGTTTCAGGTTGGAACCAGCCAAATCATCCTTCTCAACCTTCGCATCCATTGCATCCTTTGCACGCAGCGTCACTGTTCCCCGTCCCCGGCCCCCCGAGAGCGGCAAACGACCAGATCATCCTGCTCAACCTTCGCCTCCGTGGCACACTGCGCCGCAACCGCTTCCGGGTCAACTGGCGTGACATCGGATTTCGCCAGCGTCCAAAACCAATGCCCCGTGCCGGTAGATTTGTGAATACCGGTGAAGCGTCCCGGCAAGCCGGGACTGCCGGTGCGGCCGGCTCGGACGAGTCTTGTGCGCGGAGATGGAGGTTCCCGCGACAGCCGATCCCGCAATGCGGGTCCGGCGCGCCCCCAGGGCCAGCGGAGCCAGCGGAAGGCGAACGGCCTTTTTCGGTTTCCTCCCTCCGGCGGGTGATCGCTGCAGCGAGGGCCAAGGCCATGAAAGTAGTGCCGCTGCCGGCCTCGCCGCTCAGCAACGCCAAAGTTCCGCAGGCCAAGTAAGGCTCCCAGAGCCGGTCCACCGGCTCGGGATCGATCTGCCAAAGCATGCGCAACTCATTGCCGCAAATACCGCCCACCAGACACCTCGCCCGGATTTGGCCGGAGGACACATCGTCCCCAGATACTACGTAAGCATCGTGCATCCGGCGGGCGGCCGAGTCAAGATTGTGGAAACGGGTTTTTTAGGGGCAACCGATGGCTGTTGGCCGTCGGGCTTCGGCCGGAAGGCGTCTGCGGAACGCATGCCGTCCACGTTCATCCTCAGAAATTGAGCGGACTGTCCCCAACTTCCAGCTGCTTGGCCTGGAGTTGGGGATGGGCCTGTCTGTCCCCGCTGGTTATGGCCCCCAGTAGTCAAACTTAAATACGACTCCTGGAGGAATATCGAAGTCTATTTCCCCACCACATGAGATCGTGTGACGACCGGGATTTATAGGACCAACTTGGCCAATTTGGTACGGCCAAGCCTTCCCATCAACTCTGATCGGGCCGCAGTGACCACCGCCGTCGTCGACAACCGCAAGATACGTCTTTCCATCTTTGGAAGAATTGAACGTCCCCCTGAGGTTTCCCTTCTCACATGCAGCAAAACCAAGCACCGCAATGCACGCTACTATCGCTAAGCGGCTCATCTTCATTGCTATCCTCCTGCGGAACTTAGCTTTAAGCCACACCGATTTCTGTTAATAACGCCGGAGGCTCTTTTCGTTCAGTTCCTCATCTTGGCCTTGCGGGTTTCCATTGTCTTATCTGCCCATTCGTCAGCTGTTCTGATGTCGGCGGCGCGGGCCGGTGAATCAGCACATTCGAGATCGCCTTTGCGACGGTACAGCAGGTTCATGTAAGCCATCGCGTCCTCGAAGTTGGGCCGCAGTTCAATAGCCTTGCCCAGTGCGGCAATCCCGTTCGCAATTTTGGCAGAACTCAAATTCTGCTGCTCCTGGCAATTCCTCTTGTGATCCTCTTTGTCCTGGTACTGATCGTCCACCTGGAGGCCGATTTTTGCTTTGATCTCGATGGCAGCCTGGTAAGCCTCGGCCCAATCAATTACGCCAATCATGTAATAGACCTCAGGGTCGTCCGGATCGAGTTCGATGCACTGCTGGTACAACGTCATCGATTTATCGAGCTCTTTCCGGTTGTAGTAGATGACGGCAAGGCTCTTGAGGCCGTGCAATCTTGATTCCTTGTTGAGGTCAGGGCTTTGCAGCAAATGCGAGAATTTCTGGATCGCCAGATCAGCATAGCGACTGTTCCCCGGTGTGTCGCTGTCTGGGTTCCACTGCTGCATGTAGGTTGTACCCAAATACAGGCGCGCAGTCAGCAAGCTGGGATCAAGCGTTATCGCTCTCTCAAAATGCTCAGCAGCTTCGTCGTACCGGTCGCCTTTGAACGCCTGCGCCCCCCGGTCTAATTCCTCGCGAGCTTGAACCGCCGCATCATTCTGCTGCGCCGGGGCGGTCGCGGAGGGGCCGCTCTTTGCCGCCTGGGGAAAGGCGCTTCCTACAAAACCGAGCAAACAGACGGTGAGCACGACAAAAACCTTGCGTCTCATTATTCTCCTCGTTGGAACCGGGGCACCATTGTAGCATCGGACGATGAAGACTCGAATCATGTACATCGAGCTCAAGACCCACGCGGGCGGCCACAATGACCGCGGCCCCGCCCGGATTGGCCGGGTCGTGTCCAACCGAACCGGCACCAGCGGTCAGCGAGGAACGTTTCGTCACTTCGGACCTGACATTTTGCTTGTAATTGCCTCTATAATCTTCTGACTTATGCCTTATGTTGTCGAACAAACGGGCGAGGGCGTTCGTATCGTTTTCTCGCGCAAGGGCTTCTCGCGGGCGATCTCGGTGACGGGCGGAATCACTGTGGCACTGTGGGTGGGGTATTTCAATATCCAGTCGCGACACTGGTATTACCTCATCTGGCCTGCGGCTTTTCTCGCGATATTTGCGGCTTCGTTTATGAAGAAGGAGGCCATCGAGGTGGATCACGAATATCTGTCCCGGTGCTTGATCATTTCGGGAATGCATTGGACAACGCGATATAAGCTCTCCGACGTGCTGAATCCGCACTACGAACCCGAGAATGGCGACGGGCGTAACAAGGCTCCGAGCATGCTCGTGTTCGAATGCAACGGAAAGGCCAAGGGTATGCTTGCAGGGGTTAACCCCAGTGAAGTCGAAGCCATCCTGACGGAGATCATTGGACGCTTTCCCGAACTTGCAACGCGATGGAAAACCAGTCAGCAGTTGTACGGCTCGACTGACGTTATTGGCCTCAATATCTGAGGGTCCGGCTTTCATTAGCATCGGACGATGAAGACTCGCATCATGTACATCGAGCTCAAGACCCACGCGGGCGGCCACAATGACCGCGGCCCCGCCCGGATTGGCCGGGTCGCGTTCAACCGAACCGGCAAGACGCTAAGCAATCGTGGGAAGCGATTCCAAAAAGGCAGCACCGACGCGTGCGCGAACTATCACGACGTCGATAACGAAGAAGGCTATGGGATTTCCGGTCCCAAAAGCGGCGGAACCGACAGACATCCCTGCGGCGGCGGGCCGGTCGAGATTGATGATGACGTACGGGCGGAATACTGGACGGAAATCAGGAAACAGCCCAAAAGAGCCAACGAGCGCTTTGCTTAATCAATCGGGATGCTGTCGGTATGGTGCGTCGCCGCCGGGACACGGGATATGAGGTGCCTGTCCCTGGGTTCCGATCCCTCCGCGAAAAGCATTCTTCCTTTCGGAGTATCACGGATTACAAGCATCAGTCCGTGCCCAGTGCTGATAACCTTGCCGTCGGTTTCGTATTCAACCGCCAGGGCATACTTGCCTGCAGGAAGACTGGATCGCTTGCTGACTTCGATCCTGGATTCTCGATCGAACATACCGCGCTGCCCTCCCAATCCGCCAACTACCTCAAGAGTGGCGCGCCGGCCTGTCTTCAAATTGGTCAATACAAATCGACTACGGGCCATCTCGGTAACGCCTCTTGAATCCTGCCGTTCTCGATATTTCACAACAAGCGCGATCTTGCCGGCAGATGCCTTGGAGCATCCGCTCTCCGGCACGATATCGATGAAGCTCGTCATGGGACCTCCAGGAGGGTTCAGGCTCTGATACAGTTCATCGCTCTCCTGAAGCAACGATTCCTCGATGGTGAATCGAAGCTCCTCGGAATGCGTGCTGGCATAAACTCGCTTAACCCCGGCAAGAACCTCCGGCTCGTCCCGGTCAAGAAATTGGAAACAGAGACTTCGCAGATGAGGATCTTGGGAGTTATCGTCGAATATTTTCCTGGCCGCGGTCCGGATTTCGTCCGGCGCGCTTTCCTTCCAATCGTTGGTTTTTGGATGCGGCGTTTCGCGGCTAGTCTGAAACCCGGGCTGAAACCTGCCGAACCGCAATAGAATCTCCGCCGCTGCGACTCGGAGCGACAAATCCTTCTTCCTGTCAGAAAGCGTCTGGATTAGAAATTTCACCCGCACGGCCGCAAACTCGCTATTCGGTATGCCATCGGCTGGATCGAAGAAATCGAAAGAGGAGAACGACGGATAGACCTTGAGCAACCGCTCCGGGTCATTCAGTGAATAAAGCTGGTGTCTGAGGCGTTCAGTGATTGCATCCTTGATTGCATCGTACATGCCATAGCCGCAGCTCCATCCGTCTTTTTCCCTCTCATCCAACAGCTTCATCAAACGCGGAATATCGTCTTTGGAGCTGACGTTGTCCAGCAAGCCGCGGATTGATTGAACATACTTCAGCCTGTCCAAGATTCGGGCTTTCACCTCCGCCAGCGAAGGTAACTCAAAATCTTGTTCCTTTGTTGGGGTCGACCGGTGGAACATGAGCCCGTTGCCTTGCGCAACATAGGGCCCCGGGTTGTTTTGCTGATGGTACAAATGAACGTGTTGGGAAGTGTCGATCAGATAAACTCCCGAGGGAAGCACGGCAAACGGAGACTTCGAGGCCTCGGAGTGAAAAGGATCCGGTGGGCGAGGATGCCCGTCCAAGAACAAAATGACTTTCTGCCCATCTTCCATTGGTCGAAAAAAGATCAAAAACTCAGAAAGCGTGCCGAGTTTGTCGCCGGGGTGTAGCGAGCCCAATAAAGTCTCGGTTACGGTGGCTGTGAACTTTTGCTGCGATTCAACAGAAATCTGCACGATCACGATGTCGGTGCTCATATAGGCCAGCGAATCGAGATCATAATGCGGCAGGTCCATGGCAAGAGCCGCAAAGGGCAGAAAGAGGATCACAAATATCAGGACGACGCGGCACCATGGGTTTTGGTGGCGCTCAGCAGGAAGGTGTATGAAAGGGGTACCCACTATACAAATGAACGCCGTCACCGGCAGGATAACCTCAGCCATGAGTCGCTCCAATTGACCGCCAAATTCGCATTGCCGAATAGTAGAACATTCCCGACAGCTGGTCTTGCATTGTCTTCTTGTGCAAACGCACAGGAACGAGGTGCCTGTCCCCTGAATTGAACTCGATGGGGAGGGAATGCAACGCCAGCCCGGCGGTGGCGATCAGCATGGAGCCGATCTCCATGAGTTTGGTGCAGATCGTCACGTTGCGCTTGCTGAAGCGGTCAGCCAGGTACCCGCCGCTCATGCTGAACAGAATGAACGGCACCGAAAACAGCAACATGACGACCGAAACCAGCCGGTTGCCGTTCCGTTCCGACAACCCCGGGCCTACCACCAGACCCAGCAGCAGGTAGCGCAGCACGTTGTCGCTGAACGCGCCCTGAAACTGGGTGGCAATCAGCGCCCAGAAGCCAGGTTGACTTGGCGGAATGTTCGGCACAGGCGACGGCGCTGCCTGTGGCTGGATATCGAGCCCGGGAACCGCATCTGCAACTATGCGTCGAATCCTCAAGTGCTTTGGTTTGACAGCGCAGGTATCATTTTGTCATTCATTCCCGCAGCAAGGGAGACAAATGTGACCCGTGGCGCCAGGCTTTGGCT
>CAZUCM010000058.1:0-11709 GCA_964619235.1 uncultured Terriglobales bacterium | reverse complement strand
GTTGGTGCTGACTGGAGACTTTGACCGCTTCAAGAACTGGATGATCAATCAGGCCACCGTCGACGTGCGGATTCAGACGATCATGCTGGCCTGGGCGTTTGGCGCTTTGCTGGAAGGATTGGTTGGCTTCGGTTACCCGTGGGCCGTGGTGGTGCCGATCCTGGTGGGGTTGGGCATTGCCGATCTGGAGGCGATCCGGGTGGCTGCGCTTGCCAATAACGCGCCGGTTTCTTATGGCGCCCTGGGTTCGCCAATTCTGGCGCTGGCGGCTGTGACCGGGATTCCCATGCTTGCCTTGTCCGGGTCGGTCGGCAACGTTGTCGCCGTGCTGGCGTTGCTACCGCCCTGCGTGCTGATTTACCTGGTGAGCGGCTGGGACGGCCTGGTGGAAGCCTGGCCGCTGGGGCTTGTCGGATCACTGGCTTACATCCTGGGACAGTGGCCGGTCGCACACTATCTGGGCCCGTATCTTCCCGATCTCAGCGGTGCGCTGGTCTCCTTCTGGGTCTTGTTCCTTTTCGTCAAGATCTGGCGTCCTAAGAACATCCGCGCCTTTGGCGGAAAGATCATCTCCTCTCCCGAGGCGGTGGTGAGCGATTCGGCTCCCGGGGTAGCCGAGGCGTTCCGCTCCTGGCTGCCTTACCTGATTTTGATCGTGGTCGTCGTCTGCTGGACCGGGCCGTGGTCGCATCTGCCGGCAATCAGTTTGTATAAATTGCAGGCGTCGGCGGTATCATCGGTCACCAATAAGCCGATTGCTTCTGTCTTCAACTTCACGCCGCTGGGCGGCGGAACCTCGATTCTGGCCTCCTGGATTTTGATCACGATTTTCTTGCGCCCCAGCCTGGACGTATTAGGGAAGGTATTTGCGCGAACGTTTAAGCAGATGTGGGGCGCACTGCTGGTGGCCTTCTTTATCTTTGCGATTGCCTATGTCTTCGTCTTTACCGGCATGGCGAACTCACTTGCCTATGGATTCTCAAAGATTGGCTGGCAGTTCGTAATTTTGGCTCCTGTGCTGGGCTGGATTGGGGTGGCGCTTTCCGGCAGCAACACCTCCACCAATGCAATGTTCGGCCCTATCCAGATGGTTACCGGCCGGCTGCTTCATTTTCCTACGCTGCTCTTGCCGTCGCTTAACTCGGTGGGAGCGGAGGTGGGTAAGCCGATCGCACCGCAGACGGCGAGTGTCGGGGTCTCCACCAGCCGCTTTGTGCGCAGTGAAGGCCAGGTCATCCGCCATAACATGGCCTGGACGCTGATCTTTCTGGGTTACCTGATCCTTATCGGACTCCTGTTCTATTTCGTGTTTCCACACGCGATGGAACTGTAGCCCTTAAGAAGGTCATCTCCAGCCGTCATTGAGGCCATTGAAGACCGCATCGTAGTGACCGCTCTCCGCGGCATAGCGGAGTCCCTTCACCCGTTCGACGCAGATCTCCGTGGCCGACGGCTGGCTCCTGAGGATCTCCATGACTTCGGCAATATATTGCTCCAACGGCATCGCCCGAGGATCCGCCGCTCCATCCATAAGGTCCGTTGCGACATAAGGAGGGATGAGTTCGAGTACCTCGATCGAGCTTCCCTTAAGCTGATAACGCAGCGACTGTGTATACGAGTGGAGTGCGGCCTTTGTGGCGCAATAAGTGGGGGTAGGAGCCAGCGGAACAAATGCCAGGCCCGAGGAGACGTTCATGATGGCGGAGTACGGCTGCTTTTGCAGTAGCGGGAGCAGCGCTGCGGTAAGGCGTATGGGGCCGAGAAGATTGGTACGGATGATGGCCTCGGCGCCGGCGGCATCTTCCGGCTGTGCCTGAAGATTTTCTTTGCGCATGATTCCCGCATTGTTGATGAGGACATTCAGCGCCGGATAGCCGGTTGCCAACTGGGCAGCGAACGAACGAATACCGGCGGGATCGTCGATATCCAGCGGCAGAAAATTCATGCCCGGATTGGCGCTTGCAACCGCTTCCAGTGCGGCCTTGCGGCGCCCGGCCAGGATCACCTGATTCCCCAGGGCGTGAAAGCGTTCCGCCAGGCCGCGCCCGATGCCCGAGCCGCCGCCGGTTACAAGGATCGTGTTGCCCGCGATTTTCATGGATTGATTCCTCCACCGATGGTAATGCCGTCATGGACTTTATGGACAACTCGTCTTCGAAAGGACTCGGCTCGTGGACCGTGCTCCTCCCAACACGACGATACGCCGGCATCACCCTAGCATAACGACATTTGCTTGAAATTGTGGAGACGAGGCTGTATATAAGGTACTCTCGCTCTAAACTATTAACAGCTCCGCTCTAAGGCAGAGAGGGGCAAAAGTATATGGAAAGAGTGATCATCAGTTCGCAGGAAGTAGCGGGAGTCACCGCGCCCACGCCGGGAGCACCGGAGGCGCCGCCCAGGCTGCCCCGGCCAATTCCATGGTGGGGCTATGTACTGTGCGGTTTGCTGGTTCCGGCATTGCCATTGCTCTGCCTGGCGGCCATCATCTTGCGGATCGCCTTCCGTAACCAGCCGCCCCGTACCCGTTTTGCCTGGACTTCGTACCTGGCTACTCTGTTAATTATCAGCGGTATGCTGACCTTTACGGCTGCCGTACTGGTGATCTCGCTGGTGCCGGTGCCGGCCATGGTCAGCGCCGGGCTCAGTGATCTGGATGAACGCACGGTATTTCCCCAGTTGCCGTCCGCACAGCCGCTTACCGCCACCGATGTTTCTCAGCAACTGAAGCCGTTAGTCGCCGTGATGTCTTCTGCGCAGCGCCGCTGGTTCAGTCACGAGGAAACTCCATCGTCTACGCTGGGTGCCGGGGTGCTTCTGCAGGCGAATGCTTCAGGTTATCTTTTCGGCACGGCCAAGCATGTGGCTCCCGAGTTCAATCCGCGCAAGAAAAGCCATGTTATGGTGGCCATGGCATCGGGCGTATGGGCTACCGGCGAGGTCATTGCCCATCATTCTTCCCTGGATCTGGCCCTGGTATGGGTTCCGCGCATGTCGGGGAAGGCCGAGTTCGTGCAACCGGTATCAGCCGCCAAATCCGTGCTCGAAGGCTCTCCTATCTTTGTGATCGGGCATCCCGAAGGACTTAAGTTCAGCCTCAGTACGGGCATTATTTCGCGGCTGCAGGACAGCACCGTGCAGATCTCGGCTCCGGTAAGTCCCGGCAATAGCGGCGGCCCGGTGTACGACGACCGTGGCAACCTGGTGGGAATCGTTACCTCAACCATGGACAAGAGTTTGCTCCCGAACGCCGAGAATCTCAGTTTTGCGTTGCAGGCCGAGGCGCTGTTACATGAATCCGATTGGCAGTTCAGCGGGGATGGCGCCCGGCATTTACGGGATTTCATTATGGCCCAGTCAGGAAAGGAACCGGCAGCGGCCTCCGCTGCTCCGGCCAAGTAGCGAAATATGGCGACCATCAACGTGACTGTTTATGATTCGACCGAGAATAAGCGCGTGCCCGTGGAACTGCCCGATGATGCTCCCTGCAACAAGATCATTGCCGTGCTGGTTCAGAAACTGCATCTGCCGGCGAACGGCCCTGACGGAGCGCCGCTGAGCTATAAGTTTCATCACAAGAACTCCGGCCGGCAAATACAGGACAACCAGACCCTGGCCGATGCCGCCGTTAAAGATGGCGATATCCTTCGCCTGCAACCGGAAATAACCGCGGGTTGAGTCTGATGACGCCTCCCACCATTACCGTCGCCGCGGCGGAGACGCAGGAAGACCGCTTCAGCCGTTTTCGCCTGATTCCGTGGTGGGACCAGCAGAAGATCGGGAATGCCCGTGTGCTGGTGATTGGCGCCGGAGCTTTGGGCAACGAAATCCTCAAGAATCTCGCCTTGCTCGGCTTCCGCAAAATCGTGGTTGTCGACCTGGATCGCATCGAGGAATCGAACCTTTCGAGGACCATTCTTTACCGTTCTCAAGATGTGGGACAAGCAAAGGCGGAGGTGGCGGCGCGCGCGATACAGGCTTTGTCTCCGGATGCTATCGTGCATCCGCTGGTGGCGAATGTCGTCCACGGCTGCGGCCTGGGCCTGTTTGCCTGGAGCGACCTGATTCTGGCCGGGCTCGATAATCGCGAAGCAAGGTTGTGGATCAACCGGTCGGCGTGGAAGATGAACCGTCCCTGGATTGACGGTGCCATCGAAGGGATTAACGGCGTGGCCCGCGTTTTTTTGCCTGGGACCGCGCCTTGCTATGAATGCACCCTGGGGGAAATCGACTGGCAACTCCTGGAGCGCCGCATGTCCTGTAACCTGCTGGCCCAGGAGGCCGATGTCGAAGGCAAGGTGGCCACCACTCCGACGATCTCTTCCATCATCGCCGGCATTCAGGTACAGGAGGCGGTGAAGCTGCTTCATGGATTGCCCACCCTGGCGGGGCGGGGCTTTGTCTTTGAAGGCTTGAACCACACCTCGTATCCGGTCACTTACACCGAGAATGCCGATTGCATGAGCCACTACACCCTGGAGCGGGTGATCGAATTGCCTCAGCGCTCCGCGGAAATTACCTTGCGCGAGCTTCTGGAGCGGGCGCGCCAGGAGTTGGACTCGCAGGAAGCGGCGCTGGAATTCAGCCGCGACGTAATTGCCAAGTTGGTCTGTCCGGCTTGCCACGAGGAGCAGCGGCTGTTCGCCGCCGTGGGAAGTGTTCGCTATCACGAGGGCCGTTGTCTCCGGTGCTCCCAGATGCGCACGGTGGTGACCGCACACAGTTATACCGGCCGGGAAGATTACGGAGACGCTCCGGTCAATACCCTTGGATTGCCTCTGTACGACGTATTCACCGCGCGATCGGCGGAGCGCGAGATCGGTTACTTGATTGCCGGCGACCGGCAGGCGGTGCTCGGGCCGCTGGCTGCCGAAACGGCAAGTTGAAGGTTAAGGAAAAGACCATGGCGCAAGCTCCCAGGGTTTTCATCGACAGCGATGTTCTTCGGCAGATTCGGCAACACGCGCGTTCATGTCCCAAGTCCGAGGTCTGCGGTATCCTGATTGGCACCGAGAAGGACCGGCAGGTGGCGGTGCAGGCCTGCATCGCCGGCCTGAACGCCACGCAGGGTGGAGCCCATGTCACCTTCACGCAGGACACATGGGAGCATATCTATCAGATCAAAGACGCTAAATATCCCGTCCATCGCATGGTCGGCTGGTATCATTCCCATCCCGGCTTCGGCGTCTTTCTCTCCGAGCACGACAGTTTTATTCATCAGAATTTCTTTTCCGCCGCGCTGCAAATCGCCTGGGTGTACGACCCGGATAGCGATGAAGAGGGCTGCTACGGCTGGGTTGGCAAGCGCCTGGAGCGCCTTTCGGAAATCTCCATAACGGACGGCAAGGGCGGGGAAGGCGCGGGCGAATCGGGGAAAACCGAGCCCGTGATGTTCGGGCAGGAAGTTCATGCAAGGGACGAAGAGGAACTTCGCCCCGATAGTGCCCCGGATGCGGCAGAGCCGCTGCCTGCCTGGTTCCGCTGGCCGGTGATGATTCTGTCTTATTTGGCCGTGGCGGCGGTCGGATTTGCGCTTTCGTGGTTCGTTTTTCCGCGGCCTATTGCGGTGCCTTTTCTCTTGGACTCCCAGACCGGGCGGATCGTAGGCTATATTGATCCGCGCACCGGGGACACGGTAATGAATAAGCCGGCGCCATTCGATATTGATCCGGGAAAGTTGAAACCGCCGGCCGGCATTCCCAGTGCCTCGCCGGCTCCGGCAACGCCCTTTGTCCCAGGCCCGGCCAGTGTAAAGGATAAACATGCCCAGCAATGACAACGAAACCATCAAGATCACGCTGGATGATTTAGCCGCCGTAGAAGTGCCGGCGTCGTCCGTCGCGGCGTCCGCGGTGACGGCCCCCGCGGCCGGCGGTCGAAGTTACGGCACGATTGCCACCGACGATAAAGGTCCGCTGGCCATCGATGAAGAACGCGGCAGCGTACTACTGCAAGGATGGTTCTATTTAGGAGCGGCGGGATTGGTGGGATCGCTGCTCGGCTGGGGAATTTGCGAGCCCTTCTTTATGGACGGCCGGCAGGCCCATCGCTGGGGAAATATCTGGCTGATACCCATGGTGGTTACCCTGATTTGCGTCGGCTGCGCCATTTCCGAGAGTATCGTAGAGCGCTCGGCGCGCAAGGCCCTGATTCGTTCCGCCCTGGCCTTGCCCTTGGGAGTGGTGCTGGGATTCCTGTTCGATTTTGTTGCCGAGATCATTTACCAGATAGGAACTGGTATCTGCGTGCAGGCAGGCGTGCAGACCACTCGCAATCCCGCCTGGTGGGTTACGCGCGGCTTTGCCTGGATGGTCTTCGGCGCCGCTGCTGGAGTCGTATACGGCATTCTGGCCCAGTCATCCAAAAAGGTTCTTTATGGCGCTTTGGGCGGGGTCATGGGCGCCGGGATTGGAGGTGTGCTCTTCGATCCAATTGCCATGGCCTTTCATGGTGGAGGAGCCAGCCGGGCCGTCGGATTTGGCCTGGTCGGGATGGCGGCAGGCGCTGGCATGGGATTGGTCGAAAGCGCGCTAAAGGATCGCTGGCTTTATGTCACCGCGGGCCCACTGGCGGGGAAGCAATTCATTCTCTACAAGTCCGCCACCGTGTTGGGAAGCGCGCAACAGTGCGATATCTACCTGTTCAAGGACGCCAATATACTGCCACAACACGCGGTGGTGGAAATCAGCGGCTCCCGGGTGCAGATTCGCGGCGCGGGACCGGTCTTTGTAAATGGAAGCCCCACGCGCCTGCAGGTGTTACAGAGCGGCGCCATCGTGCAGGTTGGACGCTATGCATTCCGCTACCAGGAGAGGCATAAAAAGTGAACCCGGTTTGTCCCGATTGCCGGACCGAGGTGGATGCCGCCGATGGCGGACGGGTGGACTGTTCTGAGTGCCACACGCCGCACCATCAGGATTGCTTCACCGAAAACGGCGGCTGCACGGTTTTTGGCTGCGCCCAGGCCCCGGTGGACGAACCCAAGATCAGCCTTACCGCTCCGGAAGTGGCCGCAGCGCAAGCCACTGTGGCGGAGCGGCCCGCTCTCTCCGCAGCTGCCGCGGCTTCGCCCAACCTGAACTTACAGGGCGCCTCGTACGTGTTATTCCCCGCGCAGGGAACGGGAACTGCCAATTCGGTGTCGTTGCCGGGGGCGGGAATTGCTGCCGGGGTGATGACGCCGACCCTGCCGCAAAGGGAAAACGGACGGGATACAACCGCGGTGCCGCCTCCGCCTCCGCTTCACGGATTTGGCAGCGTGCCGCCGCCTCCCTTGCCTGCCGGGCATGCGGCCCAGTCGCCCGGCTCCGGCATGACGGACTACTCGCGGCTGTCTCCGGCAGAGATTTATGCCGGTGTGGAATCCCATAGAAGCCGCGTGGTGTATGTCCTTTTGGGGTTGTTCATGGGCTGCTTCGGGGCACACAATTTCTATGCCCGGTATTTTCGTCGTGGCGCAGCGCAGGCGGCGATCACCGTCTTCTGGTGGGTGCTGGCCTCGCAGGGATACGGTGCGCTGATTACCTGGATTTGGGCCATTCTTGAAGTTTGTCTGATTGCAAAAGATGCGGATGGGGTTCAATTCTCATAGGGTGCGGAAATCATGAATTATTTCGTTTTGCGGAATGACCAACAATATGGGCCCTATACTCTGGCTGACCTGCAGCGCTATGTCGCCTCCGGCAATGTGCTGGTCACCGATCTGACGCGCAGCGAGGGCATGACCGATTGGGTGCCGGTCTCGCAAGTGATCGGCAACATCCCCGTGCCGGTCGCCGCGCCCATGCCGGCGGTTTCCGCCGGTGTAATGTATCCCAATCCTCCCGACCTGCATTGGGGAATTGCCTTGCTGCTGATGTTCGTTACCTGTGGAATTTTCAATTGGGTCTGGGTGTTCGTCCAGGCGGCATGGGTACGCAAGGTGCAGCCGCAGACCAAGTGCATGGTATATCTTGCCGTGGCTGTGTGCGCGTTTATCGTGAGCACGATTCTGGGCCTCGACAAGGCATTGGCTTCAGTCAGGACACTGATGAACCTGGTCGGTGGAGTTCTTTGGTTAGTGGGCGTCTTCAGCATGCGCGCCTCGATTGAGGAACACTACAATTCTGCCGAACCGATCGCGCTCTCGCTAAGCGGCGTGATGACCTTCTTCTTCAGCGTCATTTATTTCCAGTATCACTTTACCCTGATTAACGAGATGAAGCGCAATGGCGAACTGAATATGACCACAGGCGGATAAGTAACTGAGATGAACTACTTCATTCTGCGGGGAGAGCAACAGTGCGGGCCGTACACGCCGGGCGACCGGCTGCGCTACGTCGCTTCCGGCCGCTGGAAGTTCCATCTCGCGGTCCTGACCGGCATGCTCTCGGCGGCCTGTCTTTATTGGCTGCCGCCGTGGCGATACGGCTTCTATCCGCGCTGTCCCATCTTTGTGTTCACGCATCTTCAATGTCCCGGCTGCGGAATGACCCGTGCCCTGGCCGCCCTGCTGCACGGCCAGATTGCCTTGAGCTGGCATTACAATCCGCTGGCTCTATTGTTGTTGCCGTGGCTTGGTGTTTATCTGGCCATGGGCTATTGGCAGCGAATTCGCCACGGACAATGGCAGGCGCCGCGATTGCCTTGGCCCGTGCTTGTCGGTATCTTGGTAGCGATCACTGTGTTTGGCATTGGCCGCAACTTGCACGTGGGGTTGCGATGATCCCATGATTTCACCACGCATCCGCCGGCTCCAACACGACTACGAAAATCTGGTGCAACGCTTTGCCCATTGGCCGCTCATTCAGATCAGCGGCACCGCCGGCATGCCTCCGGAGGTCTACCGGTTTACCTATTCCCTCAAGGGGCTCTATGTGGCCGCCAATGGCGAGATCCTGGAACGGGAGATGCACGTGCTGGAGGTGAATTTGTCGCTCGGCTATCCGCGACGGGCCCCGCAATGCCGCATGCTCACTCCGGTGTTCCATCCCAACTTCGACGACGCCAGCGTCTGCATCGGGGATTTCTGGGCCGCCTCCGAAGGTCTCGACGACCTGATCACGCGCGTCGGCCGGATGATTGCCTACCAGGAATACAACACGAAGAGTCCGCTGAACGGACTGGCGGCAAAATGGGCCGCCCAGCATCCTGAGCTGCTGCCGGTGGACCCGCGTCCGATTGCGCCCCCGTTGCCTGCCTCCGTGGAAGAAGAGGGGCCATCTCCGGAAACACCGGCGCCTTCTCCGGATCCCTGGGCGCAAAGAATCGTGATTGAATAGGCCGGCCTTGACCACCTCATGGAATCGGCCTAGCATTTCAGCGACTCTTTAAAGCGAAGGTGAAATGCGTTCTATCGGCCGGCGCCTTTCGTCCGGCATGGAGACCATTATGAGTACGTTTCCGCCTCCCCTGCGCAATCCGGACGACCGTTATGGTTGGCTGATGTTCTTTGGTATCGTACAAATCCTGCTGGGTGCGCTGGCTTTCGGGATGGTGTTTGTAACTTTGCTCGCTCATGCCGCCGTCCGGCGTCTCGGCGGCGCGCACCCCAGCTCGATGCGCCTTATGGGCAACAGTCTGTTTCACTGGGCCGTACTGGGCGTGGGCTTGATGATTCTGGGAATAGGATCAACCCGTTGCCGGCGCTGGGCGCAAGCTCTTACGCTGGTGGTGAATTGGATCGTGATGGTCGAGGGAGTAGTCATTACTCTGATCACGGCCGTCGTGTTGCCGCGTATCATGTTGGCGTTTTCAGCTCACGCGGCACACCCCCATTCGCGTGGCGCAATGCTGGTTCTGTCCGCGCTGGTGATTGGTTTCTTCACCGTTTTCTTCGTGCTGATCCCGCTGATTTTCGTGATTGTGTACAGCCGGAACAGCGTGCGCGCCACCTGTGAGCAGCGGGATAGCGTGCCGCGCTGGACCGATCAGGTTCCGCTCCTGCTTCTGGCGTTGATGGTGATGTACTTCTGGGGCGCAATTTACCTCGTGGGTATGGCAGTCTTTCTGCCGGTGTTTCCGCTGTTTGGAATTTATGTTTCCGGATGGGCCGCCGCGGCGGTTTGCATTGCGTGGTCAGCCGTGCTGGTGCGGCTGACAGTCGGCATGTACCGCAAGGATATTCGCGCCTGGTGGATGGCGCTTGCTCTGAAGGTAATGGGGCTGATCTCCTGTCTGACTACCATTGCGCATTCCGGCGTAGCACAGTTATTCCGCATGATGCATATGCGCGAACGGGGAGTCGAGTTTGTTCTGCAGCATGAAGACAGGCTCAAACGGCTCATATCGGCTGGAATCATCGGCGCTGTGGTGGCGGGAATCATTTTTCTGATGATCGTCCGCCAATCCTTTGCCGCGCCGGAACCGATGCCGGCGGAACCTCGGGCCTGAATCGGTTTGCTGTTCGAGTAATTTCGTCGCGGCATGCGGATGCGCTTCCGCATGGCGCCCGGGCACGAGTCCCGGCTCAGGGTGTGTTGCGTTTGGTTTGCCACGACTTCGCGCCACATTTTAGAATCTGAACGGCAACGCGGGCTGCCGTTCGGCGCGTCCAACCGGAATATGTGAATCGGCCAGGCCAACTGTATTCATGATGCGAATAAGAATTTGGGCTGTCATCTTCGTTTTCGGGGCACTGATTGCGTCCGCGCACGCGGATGCCGTGTTGCTGCTGGAAGAGTCCTATGGGACTTTCGGCCATATTACTTCCACAGGACATGCCGCGGTGTATTTGACGAACGTATGTGCGGCCTCGCCCACGGTTCTGCGCCGGTGTGTACCGGGCGAAGGCGGAGTCGTCATCAACCGGAACTTCCGGATCGCGGACTACGACTGGCTCGCCATTCCGCTGCTGCCGTATTTGTACGCGGTCGACTCTCTGCCGGAGATTCCGTCCTCCGCGAATGCCAAGTCGATTGAGGCGCTCCGTATTACCTACCTGCGGAACCATATGCAGGCGCTGGAACCGAAGGATGCCGAAGGCCGTTCGCCGAGCGGGGAGTGGATGCATCTGGTGGGCGCCGCGTATGACCGAAGAATTTACGGATTCAAACTTGCCACTACTGCGGCACAGGATGATGAGTTTATCCGCCGGTTTAATGCGCAAAAAAACCGGAGCCATTTCAACCTGATCTATGAGAACTGCGCCGATTTTGCCCGCGTCGTGCTGAATTCCTATTTTCCGCACACGATTCACCGCAATTTTCTGCTGGACGTGGGGATTACCACGCCCAAGCAGGTGGCAAGATCGGTCGCCAGGTATGGCAAGAAGCATCCGGAATTGCAGTATTCCTCGTTCGTGATTCCGCAAGTTCCGGGCAATCTGCCGCGCAGCGGACACGTGGATGGCGTGCTGGAATCCGTGCTTACGAACAAGAAGTTTTTGGTGCCGCTGGCCATTTTGCATCCGGTTGTCACCGGCGGTATGGCGGCGGCCTACCTCGCCGACGGACGTTTCAACCCGAAACGGCATGCCGTCACCTTCGATATTGCCCGCGCCGTGCAACCACCGGCCGCGGGGCCGGCTACATCGATGGCTGCGAATTCCGGCTCCGCAAATGGTATGAGTTCCACCATTACTTCGAAACGGACGGAATAGAGGCCTGTAACCTGGCGTTCATCGTCCTTTCATCTTCCTGTAACAATCGTTCGCTAATCTGTTTCTAATGTGATTTTTTCGGGTGCGACGACCCGCCGATTCGGGTGTTCGCCCGGGGATCAAGAATTTGC
>CAZUCM010000057.1:0-11937 GCA_964619235.1 uncultured Terriglobales bacterium | reverse complement strand
GCTGTTGCGAGAAATCCCGACTGCCAGGCCGAGTTCGTCTTGGGTCATATGCGCCCTGCGTCTCGCCCTTCCTAATTCCTCCCCGAGGTTTTGCATCCATGTTTTGCCCACAATTGTTGTCTCCGGCCGATCTCGCGTGCATAATTTTATTGACTTACGAGATAAAAGTCCACTATTGTTGTCACGATAGGGGACTAAAGACCACGAACGTAGTCATTGCGCCCAATGCACATCGCCTGTCGCAATTCGGGGAGGGGGCCAAAATGCCACGACTTCAGCGCTCTGGCAGGTATATACTGAATTCGCGGGTCGCTGCCTCTTGGATACCAAGCATCGGCGGAAGCGTTCCCGTCCGGCCAGCGCTGTCTTCGTCGTGCGAGACCACAGGAAGGGGCTCCGACCACACTCCGAGGCGAATCGGAAGGTGCAGACTGCGGTGTGAGGCATTGCGGGGGCCGCAGTTATTCCTAAAATTCAACGACTCAGTCGGAGGAAGCTTATGATTTCAGCTAAGCGGAAGCTGCTGGAAATCTTTTACCGCACATCTTTCAAATCAAGTGACGAGCCTGTGTTCCGTCTCGCATCCGGAACTCAAAGCAAATATTACATCGACTGCAAGCAAGCCTTGTCTGAACCGGAAGCTCGTGGATTGATTGGGGATCTGATCTTCGACTTGACGAGAGATGAGTCGTTCGACTCCATTGGCGGACTCGAGCTCGGTGCTTACCCGATTGCGACCACGGTTTCTGACACCGTCTTTCGTCAGACCGGTAAGCCGGTCCGTGCTTTTGTGATCCGGAAGCAGCCAAAAACTCATGGTGTCACCGATCTTATCGCTGGGCACGTAGAAGCGGGCGACAACACCTTGATTGTCGATGACGTTGTTACCACCGGGGGCTCAACGATACAGGCAATAAAGGGAGCTCGGCAAGCGGGGCTTATTGTGACGCGAGTGGTCGTCTTAGTTGATCGCGAAGAGGGTGGCGGAAGAGGCAACATTGAGGCCGAAGGTGTCAAATTCGATGCGTTACTTACTCTGGCGGAGCTTCGAGAACTGAAAAATGAGTCCGCAAATCACACACATGCAAACGCTCGTCACGGACGGTTTGTACGCACGCAATCTTTCAACGCTATTAGCGCTGGCTAAAGAGCGTTTCGATCAGAGTCCCGCTCTATACGGGACTCTGATCTATATCTTCGAATCACTCGATCACGAGCAGGGGCTGCCGCTCGCCCGATACGACCAGATTGTGCAACACCTTACGCAGCCACTTTTGGATGCGCTTGATGCTGAATCTGGCCCGCCTATAGATTTACTGGCGAAGTTGAATCGGCTTCATGAGGAATTCTTCAAGCTCTGAGCCCGTCGGCGGGGACGCCAGCGCCACATTTGTATGCCTCGGTGTTCCCCCGCATCCTCCGTGGTGAAGGGCTTTATTTGGCGGCCGTGTTATCCTGTAAAGGATATCTGCGATTGCCTGGTAGGCTGTTTTCCCGCAGTTCCCTCACAAAAACATGATCTCAGTCAGTTCTGTCACCATGCGCTACGGCGCAAAAATACTGTTTGAAGAAGTGTCCACGGCGTTCACGCCGGGGAAGCGCTACGGCCTTACGGGTCCCAACGGGTGTGGAAAATCCACCTTTATGAAGCTGCTGACGGGCGAACTGGAGCCGACCAAGGGCACGGTGGTCCGTCCGCGCAAATTTGGCGCCTTGAGCCAGGACCAATTCGCCTTTGACGCCTATCGCGTGATCGACACGGTCATCATGGGCAACAAGCGCCTGTGGGCGGCTATGGAAGAGCGCGAAACGCTCTGGGCCATGCCGGAACTCACCGATCAGGACGGCATGCGGCTGGGCGAGCTGGAAGGCATCGTCGGCGAAGAAGACGGTTACTCCGCGGAGACCGATGCCACTCTGCTGCTGCAGGGTCTGGATATTCCCGACGAGCTCCACGAACGCTCCATGGGCGAACTGCAGGGCGGACAAAAGGTCCGGGTGCTGCTGGCGCAAGCCCTCTTCGGGCATCCGCAAGCGCTGCTGCTGGACGAACCGACGAACCACCTTGATCTGGATTCGATCCATTGGCTGCAAGGCTTTCTGAATCAGTATGACGGCGTGCTGATCGCAATCTCGCACGATCGCCATTTTCTGAACAGCATTTGCACCCATATTGCCGACATCGATTACGAGACCATCATCACCTACACCGGCACCTACGACGAGATGGTGCTGGCCAAGACGCAGATCCGTTCGCAGATCGAAGGGCAGAATGCGCAACGCGAAAAGAAGATCGCCCAGTTGAACGATTTCATCGCGCGCTTCTCCGCCGGCACCCGCTCCAGCCAGGTGCAATCGAGAAGGAAAGAAGTCGAGCGGCTGCAGGTGACCGAACTGGCGCGCTCCAACATTCAGCGCCCGTTCCTGAAGTTCGAACAGAAGCGCCCCTCCGGAAAACATATCCTGGAGCTGGAAGACGTATCGAAGTCGTACGGCGATTGCGAAGTTGTCCGGCGCTTTACCGCCAGTGTCCTGCGTGGCGAGAAGATCGCGGTGATGGGCCGCAACGGCGCCGGCAAAACCACTTTGTTGAACGCCCTGCTGGCCAATTCCCCGACGGTGCCGGAATCCGAACTTCGCCAGGCCAGCGGATATGAGGGACCCTTACTCAGCGGCGGCAAAGTGATTTGGGGACACGAAGCCGCCGTGGGATTCTTCCCGCAGGATCACAAGGCGCTGATCGCCAAAGGCACCACCGTTTTCGAATGGCTGTATCAGTGGGACCCCGGGGCGTATCAGGAAGACATCCGCGGCTTGCTGGGCCAGATGCTGTTTGCCCGCGACGACGGCAATAAAAAGACCGACGTGCTTTCCGGCGGCGAATCGGCCCGCCTGCTGTTCTGCAAACTTATGCTGCAGAAGCCGAACGTTCTGGTTCTGGATGAACCGACCAATCACCTGGATCTGGAATCGATCAACGCGCTGAATATTGCTTTGCAGCGATTTCAGGGAACCGTGTTGCTGGTGACCCACGATCACGATTTGGTCGATGAAGTCGCCACCCGGATATGGCACTTCGAGAACGATCAGGGCATTACCGACTTCAAGGGCTCTTACGAGGAATTTCAGGCGGTCTATGTATAGCGTGGGCGCAGAGTCACTGGATCCAGTACCACCCCACCTGCCTCCCATCCATTCCTTTCAGGCAAGGTCGCGCCGGCTGACGCCGGCAAGTAACGGGTAAGTGTCCATCGCTACGGCAAAACTCCGATTTAGGTCTACCATTACCTCAGGAGCTGCCCATGACGAACAATCGCTTCCGCCACCCGCAGATGGAGTATCGCCGCCTCGGCCGCACCACCGTCGAGATTTCCGCCGTCGGCCTCGGGTGCATGGGCATGTCGGAATTTTACGGTCCACGCAACGACGATACTTCCATCGCCACCATTCATCACGCGCTTGATTCGGGCATACAGTTCTTCGATACCGCCGACGTTTATGGCATGGGCCACAACGAGGAGCTGGTCGGCAAGGCCATCAAAGACCGCCGCAACGAAGCCGTTCTGGCCACGAAGTTCGGCAACGTGCGCGACCCGAAGACCGGCGCCTGGACCGGCGTCTGCGGCCGGCCCGATTACGTAAAGCAGGCCTGCGAAGGCAGCCTGAAACGCCTCAACCTCGACGTGATCGACTTGTATTACCAGCATCGCGTGGATGACGAAGTTCCCATCGAGGAGACCGTCGGCGCCATGGCGGAGCTGGTGCAGGCCGGCAAGGTGCGCTTTCTGGGATTGTCGGAGGCTGCGGCCGGCACCATCCGGCGCGCCTGCCAGGTCCATCCCATTTCCGCCCTGCAGACCGAATACTCGCTGTGGACGCGCGATCCGGAGAGCGAAATCCTGCCCCTGTGCCGCGAGTTGGGCATCACGTTTGTGGCCTACAGTCCCCTGGGCCGCGGCTTCCTGACCGGTAACATCACCCACCTGGAAGACCTGCCGCAGGACGATTACCGTCGCCTGAGCCCCCGCTTTCAGGGCGAAAATCTCAGCCAGAACCTGAAGATTGCCGGGACGGTAAATCAGGTGGCGAAGGAAAAGAACTGTGCACCCGCGCAGGTGGCGTTGGCCTGGTTGCTGGCCCAAGGGGATGACGTGGTCCCCATTCCCGGCACCAAGCGCATGAAGTACCTCATCGAGAACGCCGCCGCCGTGAAGTGCAAGCTTACGCCGGAGGAACTGACGCACCTCTCCGAGGCGATTCCACCCGGTGCCGCCGCCGGCGCCCGCTATCCCGAAACCGCGATGAAGCGCGTCAATTTGTGATTAGCTGGATTTCTGTGATCCCGCAACCCGGGATTCATCATGGAAGCACAGCCGGCAAAGCTCAAAGCCGCTGATTAACGCAAATGAACACAGATCAGAAGCAGGAAGTGTGCTCCTGAATTCGCACTGCGTCTATCAGCGTTAATCCGCGGCCGATTCCTTTGCTTTTCTCCGTGGGGCAGGTTCCGAAGTTCTATACCGCCTCCGCCAGCTCCTGGTCCCGCTCCGGATCGGTTTCGTCCGGCGAGAGGGCCACACGGGTCCGGGCCACCAGCACATAGATGGAAGGAACCACGAACAGGGTGAACAGCGTTCCTATGATCATGCCGGACACCAGCATGATTCCGATGCTGTTGCGCGCGCCGGCGCCGGGACCTTTCGCCAGCACCAGCGGGAAGTGCCCCATCACCGTGGCTGCGGTCGTCATCAGAATGGGACGCAAGCGGGTAGCGGCCGCCCGGGTCACCGCGGCAACCTTCCCCAGTCCGGTTTCCTGCAAATGGTTGGCGAACTGCACGATGAGGATGCCGTTCTTCGACACCAGTCCCACCAGGGTGATCAGCCCCACCTGGCTGTAAATATTCAGCGTCGTCAGACCCAGGAAGGAGAAGAACAGCGCTCCGGAAAGGGCCAATGGCACCGATCCGGCAAGAATGATGAACGGATCGCGGAAGCTCTCGAATTGCGCGGCCAGAACCAGATAAATGAGAACCGCCGACAGCAAAAATACGCCGAGAAACTTGCTGCCTTCGGTGCGCAGCTGGCGCGACTCGCCGGCGTAATCCACGGTATAACCCTGCGGCAGGATTCCCTTGGCCTCGTTTTCCAGAAAGCGCAATGCCTGATCCAGCGGGACTCCCGGCGGCAAAACGCCTTGAATCCGCACTGCGTTGAGCTGTTGAAACTTCTTCAGCTCCCGCGGCTCGGTGGTGTTTTTCAGGCTGGCAAAGGTGGACAAGGGAACAAGTTTGTTCCCCGCCCCGGTGACATAGATCTGCGTCAGTTGCTCAGGCGTTAAACGCTCCACCCGCTTGACCTGGGGAATCACCTTGTAACTCTGGCCCTGAATGCTGAACCGGTTCACGTAGTTTCCGCCCAGCAGCGTGGAGAGATCCTTGCCGGCCTGGCTCAGATCCACTCCTTCGGAACGTAACTTATCGCGGTCGAAGACGATTTCCGTCTGCGGCTGGTCGAATTTCAGGTCGGTGTCGGCGTAAATGAACAAGCCGCTCTTCATCGCCTTCTGCACCATCTGGTTGCCGATTTGCAGAAGTTGCTGCGGCTCGGCCGCCGATGCGATTACGAAATCGACGGGGAAATTCCCGCCGCCGGGAAGCGGTGGCGGAGTCAGTGGAATCACGCGCACGCCGGCAATGCGGGACAACGGCCCGGCCGACTCGATGAGCAGCTGCTGCGCGGTCTTCTTGCGTTGGCTCCATGGCTTGGTCACCATGCCGCCGAAGCCGCCGGTGGGATCCGTAACTTGAAATGTATTCGCACTCTCCGGAAAGGAGTGGTACACGTCATACACCTGCGACGCGAAGAGCTTGGCCTGATCGATGGTTGCATCGGCCGGGCCTTGTACGACGCCGAAGACCACTCCCTGGTCCTCGGCCGGGGCCAGCTCCCGTTGCGAGAACTGATAGAAGGGCACGATCAGCGCCATCACGATCAGCCACAGCGTAAGCACGACCGGGCGATATTGCAGGGTGGCGGACAGGGCGCGGGTGTACGCGCCGCGCACGCTGTCAAAGCGCCGGTTGACCCAGCCGGCAAAACCCCGTTCGGCATCACCGGCGCGCAACAATTGCGAACACATCATCGGCGACAACGTCAGGGCAACCACGCCCGAAATCAGTACGGCGCCGGCAAGGGTAAATGCGAACTCGCGGAAGAGTGCGCCGGTCAAGCCTCCCTGGATGCCGACCGGGGCATAGACGGCGGCCAGCGTGATGGTCATGGCGATGATCGGTCCCACCAGCTCGCGAGCCGCGTCAATGGCCGCATGGTACGGCGTCTTGCCTTCGCGCAGATGCCGCTGAACGTTTTCCACCATTACGATCGCGTCGTCCACCACCAGGCCAACCGAGAGCACAATCGCCAGCAGGGTCAACAGATTGATGGTGAACCCGGCCACCAGCATCAGGAACACCGCCCCAATCAGCGAGATGGGGATGGCGACCACGGGAATCAGCACCGAACGAAACGAACCCAGGAAGAGGAAGATCACGATGATGACGATGATCAGGGTTTCGCTGAGCGTGCTCAGCACTTCCGTGATTGCGTCCTGAATGTAGGCCGTGGAATCGTAGGGTATGCCGACTTTCATGCCGGCCGGCAATTGCTCGCGAATTCCGGGAATGGCGGCGCGAACCTGTTTGATGACCTCGAGCGAGTTCGCAGTCGGCAGCACCCAGACGCCCATGAAGGTCGCAGACTCACCGTTGAAGCGGACATCTTCGTCGTAGGTTTCCGCGCCCAGCTCGACGTCGGCAATTTCGCCCAGGCGGACTACCGTGCCCTTGTCTTCCTTTACCACGAGCTGCCGAAAATCCTCGACCGTGCGGAGATCGGTGTTCGCCACCAGGTTCACCGTCACCATCGAGCCCTTCGTCTGCCCCACCGCCGAAAGCGCATTGTTGTTGGCCAGCGCATCATGAACGGCGGAGGCCGAAATGCCCAGTGCCGCCATCTTTTCCGGCTTCAGCCAGACGCGCATGGCAAAGGTGCGTTTGCCGAGAATATCGGCGCGCTGCACGCCACTGATGGCGCTCAGCTTCGGCTGCACTACGCGGGTCAGATAATCCGTGATCTGGTTCTGGTCGAGATCGGAAGAGGAGAACCCCAGGTACATGGCCGCAAACTGCGTATCGGCCGTCTGCAGATCGATCACCGGCGCCTGGGCCTCGGGCGGCAGATCGTTGCGCACCTGCGCCACCTTGGACTGCACCTGGGTGAGGGCCGCATTGGTGTCGTAGTTCAGCTTCAGGTGCACGGTGATCGTGCTCAGCCCCTGCGCGCTCGACGATTCCATGTAATCGATGCCGTCGGCGCTGGCGATCACGCGCTCCAGCGGCGTCGTGATGAAGCCGCGCACCAGATCCGCATTCGCGCCGACGTACACCGTGGAGACTTGAATCACCGCGATGTCGCTGCGCGGATATTGCCGCACGCTGAGCGAACGGATCGCC
The DNA here is from genome assembly GCA_964619235.1 of uncultured Terriglobales bacterium. Lineage (GTDB taxonomy): Bacteria > Acidobacteriota > Terriglobia > Terriglobales > Acidobacteriaceae > CAZUCM01. The sequence continues at coordinate 4,424 of CAZUCM010000057.1, read as the reverse complement.
TGCAGGCCTGAAATCAGAATTACCAGGCTGACGCAAATGGACAGGACCGGCCGCTTAATGAAGAGATCGGTGAACTTCATTAATTGTCCTCGGGCCGTGGCGCCGGATTATTTTCCGGCTGAACCGCATTGTTGACCGCCACTGCGGCGCCATTGCGCAACTTGAAAACGCCCGCCGTCACTACTTCGTCGCCCGGGTTGATTCCGGAGACGACGCCAACCTGATCGCCACGTTCGCCGGCCAGTTTGACGAACTGCTGGCGCACGCCGCGATAGCTCTTTCCGTCCGGGCTTTTGACGTCGGTGACGATGAACACCGAATCGCCGAAGGGCGCATAGTTAATCGCCGATGCCGGCAGCGGGATGACCGTGCGCGGCGCGCCCACGCCGGCCTCGACCGGGACATACATTCCGGGCCGCAACTTGCCTTCCGCATTGGCCAGCTCCGCCTGCACCTGAACATTGCGGGTGCCCTCGTCCACGACCGAATCAATGGCGTTCACTTTTCCCCGGAATTCCTGGCGACCCGTCTCGCCGGCGGTAAGCCGCACGGTGTCGCCCACCCGCAGATGCCCGAGGACCTGCTGTGGCACGCCGAAATCGACATAGATCGGATTCAACGACTGCAAAGAGACGATCGCCGTACCGGCCGCCAGGTATTGGCCCAGGTTGACTTGCCGGATGCCCAGGACGCCGGAAAATGGCGCGCGGATGGTCTTGCGGTCGATGGTCGCTCGAATCTCGCCCACGTTCGCTTCCGTCTGTTTCTGGTCCGCCATTGCCTTGTCGTAATCCATGCGCGAAATCACGCCTTCGTTCGACAATTCCTGCATGCGGGCATAATTGATCCTGGCCAGATCGCGTTGCGCCTCCATGGCCGCCAACTGGGCCCGTTCCTGCCGCGTGTCCAGGGTGGCGAGTACCTGCCCTTCCTTGACCCAGCTTCCGGAGTCGAAGTTGATGCGATCGACGGTGCCGGGCAGATCGGCGCTGACCGTGACCCCGTGAACCGCTGTCACCGTTCCCACCACGCCCAGGGTTGCCGGCCAAATCTCCTGCCTGGCGATGATGGTGGTGATGGATTCCGGCGGCGGCTGGAAGGCGTGGCTCTTGACAGCGGCCTGAAGCTGCCGTGTCTTAAAGTAGCCGATGGAGACGATAAAAGTTGCCGCCACGGCGAGCATGATAAACATCCGTTTTGCCATAGATTCCCTTTTACAACCCGCTACCCGAGCCTAACATTGAATGCGCACCGCGGGCGAGACCTGCGCTAAGACGCATAAATCATCAGATTTTCTGAAAGCGTAGAAGGATTCCAGTATTTGTCCGCCATTCGCGGGGGATCAGGATTTGGTTACGATACTACCCGGGCTATGAGGGTTATGGTTTCTCCCCGGCTCGTCCCAGCGAAGCCACCCAGCAGGACGGCGGCCGAGCCGCGGGCGATGCCTCCCAGCGGTTCCGGCAGGGGCAGTGCGGAACGAACCGAATCGCCGACCATCCGGGCGGGGGTTTCAAAGCTCAGGTCCAGCACCTGAAATCCGGATTTCTCCACCAGCCCGCGCAACGAAGCAGCGTCGAAATGCACCAGATGCCGCGGCAGACCGAGTCCAGCCCAGTTCTTCCGGAACAGCAGGGCTCCGGCGCTGCGAAAATTCGGGACACTGATGCCGATCACGCCGCCGGGAACGAGGATTTCCCGCAATCGCAGCAGCAACTCCTGCGGCCGGTACATCCGCGGCAGCAGCCCCCACAAGGTTACGGCGTCAAACGGGCCGGCAGGCAGCGAGTCATACTCAATGTCGGCCGTCATGCAGTCCTCAATTCCCCGTTGGGTTTGGACATAGGCCACCAGCTCTCGCTCTTTCTCCACGCCACAGATGGTCCAGCCCCGGGTTCGCATCAGGTGCAGGAAGGCTCCATCGCCCATAGCCAGATCCAAAAGAATGCCGGGGGCCGGATGCGCCAGCTGCAAGCGCTCTGCCTTGTGCAGAAACGGCTGCATCTCCTGCTTTGTCACCGCCTTACCCGGCTTCTTACCGTGTGCGGCGAGGGGATTCTTACCCAGAAACGGAATATGTTTTGAATCTTCGCGGAAGCGCGGCGAGGTAAAGCACGCCCCGCAACTCCGGCAGCGGCGCACTTTGAATTTCAGGCCGCGGGTCTGGCCCTTCGGGTTCCAGGTGTCCTGGGCCTCAATTTCGATTTTGCCGCCCTCACCGCCGCACAGCGGACACGCCGCGCGCTCCAGATAACTGTGGATATCAGTTTGCAGTCCCTTGGGTTTGGGCTTTGCTGGCCGCATGGGATATTAGAGTAATCTTTTTCGCGGAATCAGGTCTATTTGGAACCGCCAGGCGGATATCAATAGTAACCGGGGTAATGAACCGCATCACGGCAAAACGCCTCCTCCTGTTTTAACCCGTTTCTCATGGAAATCGTTGGCATCGTACGTGCAGCCCACGCAGCAGCCCACGCAGTGGGCTGTCCTCGCATCGAGATCCGGACAGCGACGGTTAGAAATAGCTGATTTTACCGGCCGTGACTACAGGATCTGGAGGGCAGATGGCTGAACTTACCGGAAAGAAATTTGATAATCTCCAACAGGAATTCAAGAACCACGTTCAGGCCTTTTACCCAAAAGCCACGCCGGACGAATTGAATCACGCCATTTGGGGAAGTCTGAAGATGTTCGATGCCATGGTGCTGGCCGAGTGTCTGCGGGCAGCCCGGCCCAAAACCATCCTGGAAGTGGGAAGCTTTCTGGGTTTTTCCACGCGCTGGATTCTGGAGATAGCCAGCGAATGGCGCGGAAAAGTCATCTCGATCGACCCCGGAATACGTCATCGGGTCTTTGACAATGTGCAGGAGCATCTCCTGTCGTTCAACCGATCGTTTGTCTCCCAGGGCACACTCCACGTCGAACGGGCATTTTTCGCTCTTCCCAGCAACGACTTGCGCCGTTACCTGTACGACTACCAGACCTATGAGCCAAAGGTGGAAGCTTCCGTGGCCATGCGGCTGCTGGAATCCGTGCCTACGCTGGCGGATCTCCCCGAGCCCTGTGATTTCTATTTCATTGACGGAGACCATTCCTTCGATTCGACCAAAGCGAGCACCGATCTCTGCATCCGCTCGAACATTCGGGCTCGCCGGAATGCCACGATTGTCGTTCACGACGCCAAATCCTTCCCGGACACGGTTCCCGCGGTTACCGATTGCGTCCGCAATTGCGGACCACAGGTGAAATCGTTCCAGGTTACGGCCAGTGATGACCATGGTTGCTATAGCGACGTATGGCGAGGCGACCGCTTCGAGCGGGTAAGCGCCCCGAGCCCTGAGATCTTCCAGAGCGATGGGCTCGCCGTGGTGGAACTGTGCGGCAAAGCCGTAACCAGCGGCAAGCAGGCTCCCGGACAGATCCCGGCTAACCTGGGCGGCACTCCTCCGCTGTTTGAGCAGTCTGTACCGCCAATCCTATAAGGGCTTCGGCTACCGATTTGCGGACCTCGCGCACCGGTTCGACTATCGGCAAGAGACGCGCACTCCCCAGGGGAGCACAGGCAGCGGTTCGCCTGTGAAGGGCAGTAGTTAGAAGCGGACATCTGTGAAGAATACTCCGGCCGAAATTTTCGAACCTTGAGGTCGCGTTTTCACCGAAAGCGGGAACAAACCGGCCGCCTGCGGTGTTTTTAGTGCAGGCGAGGTGATTATGCGAAGGATCGGATGGTGGTTCGGCGTGGTCCTGTTTGCGGCTCTGCCCGCGTTCGCGCAGTCTTTCTCCGAAGTCGATGCTGTAGTCGAAACGTTTCTCGCCAAGGATCTGGACACCGTCGCCAGGCATTTGCCGCCTTCTTTGGCCAAGGCCCTGTCCGAGTTGCCGGCTGCGGAGAAGACGGAGATTGCGCAGGAGTTTCTGCCGGCGGAAGAGCTGAGGAGAGAAGGCCAAAAGGTTTTGCAGCCAGATACCGCGGACGTGCTGGTAGCCATTGAGGTCGGACAGAGCGACCCGCCTGAAATCCGCGAGATCGTGCTCGACAAAGAGATCTCAAATGGCTACGAAGCCATGCTGCGGCTGAGTTTGAAGCGGAAGGCCGGGGAAACGATAGAGCGGGAGACGACCATGCAAGTGTGGCTCCGCTTCGAAGAAGGCGAATGGAGGATCTTCGAGTTGGAACCGCCGTACGGCCAGAAGATCAACCTCGACGATCCCAAGTTGCTGGACCGCTTCCATCACTCCCCTGCCGCCACGCAGGAGGCGGCGGCGGTGGAAACAATTCGAACTTACATTTCGTCGTGCTATGCATACTCCGGTACCTATTCGGAACTGGGATACCCACAGTCTTTGGAGGCGCTGGGTACAGGCGATTCGTCTGAGCCTGATTCGGATCACGCTGGAATGTTGGACGCGCAGCTAAGCTCGCC
>CAZUCM010000056.1:0-12027 GCA_964619235.1 uncultured Terriglobales bacterium | reverse complement strand
GCACAGCTGTTGCGAGCAGACAGCCGTAAGGCTGAAGCGGAATCCGGAAACCGTGCACCATGCGCCCGCGGTACAGCCGGCATTCCCCAACGCTGCTTCAATGAGATTCGCATGCTCTGCGGAGGTGGCACCGGATCGCATGGGATCCGGCCCGAGCGTCGCCAGATCGGGGGCAAAGCCCCGGGCTGGATACTTCGAGGCGTACGCGAACTCGGAGCGGATCAGTGTGCGCATCTTTCCGATGGCAGCAGCTTCATTGGCGGCCGTACGTGAGCGCAAGATGTTGGGAATTGCGATCGCCGCCACCGCCATCACCGCACCGGCGTCTACCGACGTGCTGGTACTGGTTTCGCGGATTGCCGTTTCATCCGCATATGCCCATGCCACCGCCGGAGCGCACTTTTTGCCCGGTTGCTCATCCGTCGCCACCATCGCCGGTGCGAACAGTCGTGTCCGAAACGCCATCATTGCGGCCTGATCCTCATAAAACAATGCGGAAGCATTCGCCGAGCGGCCTGCCGGTACGGATGCCAGAAACTTTTTGGATCTTCCCAGCGATTCCCCGCTCGCATGCAGGCGAATCGCATCTGTGACCATTTCTCGGCTCGAAGCCACAACCAGATAACCATCGACAAATGCGTAGCTGAAACCGAATTTCGTCTTCGGGGACAAATTTTGAACGGTGTAGTAGGTTATGCTTTCCTCCACGGACTCTTCCACCGGCATTCGTGCTGCCGCCATCAGCTTATTCAACGTTGGTTGAAGGAGGTTGGCATCGGTGACTCGGAGGATTGCCTTCCATGCCGGCTGCGGCGATGTGAATTCGTCCAGTTCCACCGTGATCTCTCCTCCGAGATAACGCAGCAGGTCTTCCTTCAAGTCGAGTCCAAGCATTTGTCCCGATTGCGCAAACATCGCGGCTGCGTTGGGGTTCGAAGCCGAGGCGATTTCCATGACATCGTCAAGCGCCCGGGCCGGGTTTGCCAGGACAATCGAATCCACCTGGATCGCCTTGGGTGAGACAAAGTCCAGGCTGCCGAGATGCGTTGGCGCCGCCAGCCACGATGCCAAGCCATGCCGCGGCCCCGTGAAGCTCAATTCCGTCGTGCTGTTCGCCTGGCCGGCCGCACTCCTGTGTTCCCAGACCAGATATTTCATGTCACCAAATCCCGTACTCTGGAAAGTATTTAGGTTCCTGGAGGGCGGGATCATGCCCAGAAGACTGTGCAGATCCGCAGCTACTACCAGCGCCAACCCGTTTCCATACGCTTGTGCGATCCGCTGTCCAAACGCGGTGGAACTGAAGCTGTGGCTATGCTCATCGATGCGGGCATTGAAACTGCGCAGTGTAGCCAAATCCGGCGCCACCACGACAAAATCCGGGCGCACCAGAACCAGGAGTTCCCGCGCGCCGTTCCTGTCCGGCGCCGTAGCGAGCTCCTGCGGGTCGATGATGTGCACTGCCGATAGGAGTCCTCCCTTCAGGCTTTGTTGAAGAAAACGATTCAGACCCGGCTTGCGAATCTCCGCAACCGCCAGCAGGCTGGGCTGCGTGCCATCCATTCCGCCTGCCACGACGATTTCATCCCCCAGGTACTGGGAGAGTTGCGAGAGTGTCTCCAGGGAATCTTCCCACTTAGGCCCGGAAGCGGTGATTGGGCCATGCAGCCACCAGTCGCGGAGCACAGGATCTTCCTGCAGCTTCTGCTGGAATATCTCCAGCGCCTGATGCGTAACGTTGCCATAGTTGGGAATCGCCGCATAGGCCATCGTGCCATCCGGCATCATCGGCAATAGCCGGCTCTGGCCGCGCATCGGCGGGAACTGGAGTTTGTTTTGGATCTCTTCGGCCAGCCGGCCCAACTCCTGGGTAAGTCCGGGATACTTGTTGGGATCCGGCGGCCAGGGCGATTCAACTTGCTGGGCGGCCGGCGCGGTCTGAGCCAGAGAAGCTGCCGCGGCAAGGAAAATAAAAATGATGATTGCCGTAGATCTGAGAAAATCGCAACGTCGTGGCTGCTGGAGAGTTTGCATGTAGCTCATGCCTTGATTGGCCTCCAATCAGAGAAACTCAGAATAGACGCCTCGCCCTGTTTCTGCCACTCAAATCCTAAGAATAGATATCACCCTTGGTGCCTGGATGATTCGCGAGCGTGATGGCATAAATCCGATCGAGGGTGGAAGCACCGGGCTTTTCTGCCCGCGGGAATCAGCGCTTTTGGGCGGGTTTGCGGCGTCCGCGCAGCTCGAGGGCCCGCAACGCCAGTCCCTGTGCCACCGAGGTGAATTCCGAGCCGCCCACGATTCGATCTATCGCAAAGCGTCGCTCGAACAAGTTACGAACCGCCGGAACGAAGGAGCTGCCGCCGGTCAGAAACACTCGATCCACTTTCGCAGGAGCGACTCCGGCCTGTTGCAGCAGGTTGTCGATGCAATGCTCAATGGCGTGAAGTTCTTCGGCGATCCAATCTTCAAATTGTGTGCGGGTTACCATTCCGGAGATTTCGATCCCCGGAACCCGGAAGGAGAACAGCGAATCCTGCCGGCTCGATAGTTCGTATTTCGTGCGCTGCACCGCGCTGTGCAACTGGAAACCCAGGTCCTCGGTAATCAGAAGAATCAGGTTCTCGATCTTTTCCGGCTCTACCGCCTGCACGCGCAGTGAGCGGAGAGCGTCCATGTTCTCTTTGGATTTCAGGAAGGACAAGTGATGCCAATGCTCGAGCTTGGCATAGGGCCAGTTGGGCATGATCGCGGACTTACCCATCTGCCGGTAAAGCGATCCGCGGCCCAGCAGTGGCGCCACCAGATGGCGCACCAGCTTTGCGTCGAAGGAATCTCCCGCGATACCCACACCGCCATTGGCCAGGATGCGCTCCTCCGCGCTTTTCGCCGCACGCGCCTGCGGGCCAATGCGAATCAGGGTGAAGTCCGTGGTGCCGCCGCCGAAATCGGCGACCAGCAGCAGCTCATCCTGGTTCAACCGGGCCTCATACGAAAAGGCCGCCGCAACCGGCTCCAGCTCAAAGTACACGTCGGTGATACCGGCCATCGCCAGCGCTTCCCGCAGCCGTTCGACCGCGTAGAGATCGTCCGCCTTGTTTTTGGAACCAACGAATCGCACTGGACGTCCGACGACCGCTTTACTGCCGAGCGGGATTCCCGACCGAACCGCCGCCGCCTTGAGAGAACGCAATAGATAAGCGACTAACTCTTCGAACCGGTAACTGCGTCCGAACAGGTTTGTGTGCCGTAATGTGGAACTCGACAGGTACGACTTGATCGATTGAATCAACCGCCCGCCGCTTTCGGCGTGCAAGTACTGATGAATCGCCTCCGGACCCGCATAGGCCGCCATCGGCTGGCGCGGAACTTTTACCGGAGGCGCAAAGAACAGAATCGATCGGAACATCTCCCATTCGCTGTCGTGGAAGGCAAAACGGGCAGTGGTCGCGTGACCAGGCTTGTCCGCCAGGGCCACGGCACTGTTGGTGGTGCCAAAGTCGATTCCGATTGCGGGCTCCATCACCGGCCCGCTTTGCCGGCTTTGCGCAGCAGCCAGAAGTTGCACTTGAAGATGAACGAGCCGGTAGCGCCGCGAGGAAGAAAGGGACTCAATTCCTCGCTCAGCCAATGGGATACCGCAGTAGCCGCCTCTTTCCCGCCATGGATCGCGGCCAGGGTGTTGCTCTTGGTCATCAGATATGCGATCAGCTCATTGTGGGAAAACGGCACCACGTGACTGAATGACGAGCGATGAGCCACCTGTAGTCCCGCTTCGACGGCCTTGCCCTCATCCATATCCCTCATGCCCCGCACGGGCGCAGGATAACGCTTGGCAAAGCGCGTTCGCATCCATAGGCTGAAGGGCGTAACCCCTTCCATGTGGGTGGTGAAGTGGTCGTTGTAAACCGCAAGCAGGCCCGTCGCCGAGAGCACTCTGTGGCATTGCGCGAAAAACCGGGACTGGTCGAACCAGTGCAGGGCCGATCCCACGGAAACCAGATCGAATTCGCCGTCGTCAAAAACCAATTGTTCCGCCGCTCCCAGCTGGTAGCGGAGATTGGGCCGCGGCTGCGCATGGTCCAGCATCTCTTGCGAGAGATCGACGCCGATCACCAGATCGGCGATCTCAGCCAGTGCCACCGTCGATTGTCCGGTGCCGCAACCTACGTCCAGGGCTCGACTGAACCGGGAAAGACCGCTGAAGCTGCGGATTTCTCCCGCCATCCGGCGATGAAAGAAGGGGCGAATTTTTCGATAGCGCGCGGCCACTTCGAGGCTGGCAAAAAAATTCGGCGGCGCCTTTTGCCGTCGCAGCAGGTTCGCGGGATGTACCGTTCCTCGCACGCTGGTCACAGCTTAGTAGTACCACAGATCAGAGAGCATCCTTCGCGGCCATTACCGCCGGTGGCCATAAGTCAAAATCAGGATGGCGGCCCCGGCCGGTTCCCCTTATACTGGCGGCGAGGTGGAGAGTTATGAGTTTTTTGTCCAAACAGTTCATTGACGTCATCGACTGGACAGAGCCGGAGTCCGGCATTCTGGCCTATCGCTTTCCCATGGAGGATCGGGAGATCCAGAACGGCAGCCGGCTCACCGTACGCGATTCCCAGCTCGCTGTCTTCGTCAATGAGGGACAGGTGGCCGATGTCTTCCGTCCCGGCCTGCACACTCTGACCACCGAAACGCTTCCCGTTCTTACCTATTTGCGCAATTGGGATAAGGGCTTCAAATCCCCGTTCAAGTCCGACGTGTATTTTCTTTCCACGCGCCTGCAGACCGATCAGAAGTGGGGCACGGGCAGCCCGATCACGCTGCGGGACAAGGAATTCGGAGCGGTCCGCATTCGCGCCTACGGCATATACGCATACCGGATTGGCGATGCCAAGGTCTTCTATCAGCGGTTGAGCGGGACCATCGATTCCTATAGCGTCTCCGATATCGAAGGTCAGTTGCGCAATACCATTGTGGCCCACATGACCGATTCGCTGGCGAACAGCAGCATCAACTTTCTCGATATGGCATCCAGCCAGACGCAGCTTGCCCAGCAGATGCTGAGCGCCTTGCAGCCCGTGTTTATCGAATTAGGGTTGCATCTGGAGAGCTTCGTGGTGGAAAACATCTCTCTCCCCGAAGAACTGCAGAAGGTGCTGGATCAGCGCATCGGCATGAACATGGTGGGAGATATGGGCCGCCTGACGCAGTTTCAGGTGGCACAGGCCATACCCGTGGCGGCGGCGAATCCGGGCGGTGGTGCGGCGGGCGCGGGTGTCGGACTGGGCGCGGGAATGGCGATGGCGCAACAGATGATGGGAGCCGTCAATCCCGGCCCGGCGCCGGCTGCTTCCGCGGGTGCGAGTTCCTCTCCGGCGGCGGCCAGGTTTTGTATCCAGTGCGGGCACTCGATTCCCAAGAGCGCGCACTTCTGTCCCGACTGCGGTAGCGCGCAACAGTAGCGAGGATCTATGCCTGTAGAAGCACTCCACTGTCCCGCCTGCGGCGCGCCCGCGCCCGGCAACGCAACGCGCTGTGAATACTGTGGCGCTCCTTTAGCCACCGTGGTCTGCCCGGCTTGCTTCGGCATGATGTTTGCCGGCGCAAAGTTCTGTTCTCACTGTGGCGCCAGCGCTGCGGAAGCCACAGTGACGACGGGGGAGAAGTGTCTCTGCCCACGCTGCCGGCTGGACATGAAGGCAATTACCATCGGGAGCAGTCATCTGCGGCAGTGTGCGAAATGCGAAGGCCTATGGGCCGATGTCGATACCTTCCAGAGGATTTGCACGGAACAGGAGAAGCAAGCCGCGGTGATGGGCATGCCCGCGCCGCCGGCCGGGCCGGCGGGCCTGGAGCCGGTGCACTACGTGCCCTGTCCGGTGTGCCAGCAGTTGATGAACCGGGTGAACTTTGCCGGGTGCTCCTGTGTCATTGTGGATGTTTGTAAGGCGCATGGTACCTGGTTCGATAAAGATGAGTTGCGGCGCGTGGTGGAGTTCATCCACGCCGGCGGCCTGGAAAAATCCCGTGCCCACCAGCTGACGCAGATCGAGGACGAGCAGCGGAGACTGCAGGCCATGAAAACAGCCGGCGTCGCGCTGAGCTTTCAGCAAACCCCGGTCGAAGCCCATGACGGGCCTGTCGAGATCGTCACCGATCTGCTGCGCTTCCTGATGAAATAGGAGCGTGCCAGACGATAGTCCGGGTCACACCCCATTCCCTGACAAATCAGAACGGTGTCACCTGAACCGGAACGCCGCTGTTTTGCCAGGTTCCATTTCCCAACTCTCCGCTGGTTCCGGATCCCCAGGACCAGATGGTTCCATCGGGGAGAAGGACCTGATTGTGGAAGTCGCGCGCGGACAGCCAGAGAACTCCGCTGAGGTTTTCGACCTTTACCGGAGTGAGCTGATGGTTCAAGGTCAAATCGCCGTTGCCCAGTTGACCGGCGCCATTGCAGCCAAAGGTCCAGACCGTGCCATCTGCCAGTAGAACCGCCGTGTGCGCGTCGCCGCCACTGGCCATCAACGCTTTACTCAGTCCCGGAACCTGAACCGGCACCGAGCTGCTGAGAGTGCTGCCGTCGCCCAGAGCTCCATAACCATCCTGGATGCCGGCCGCGTTCGTATCGAAAGCGCCGAGCCAATCATTTGAGCCCCAGGTCCATACGGTGCCGTCCGCTTTGACGGCGACGGCATGATCCCAGCCGGCGGAAACCCAGACGATATCGGTCAGATTCAACACCGGTTCTGGCGTAGAGTGATCCGTGGTGGTGCCGTCGCCCAGTTGGCCGGATGCATTGTTTCCCCAGGCGACCAGCGTGTGGTCTTGCAGTAGTGCGAGATTGTAATAGAACCCTGCGGAAACCATGATTGGGTTGTAGACTCCGGGCACCTGCACGGGAACCGGATAATCGTCATTACTGTCTTCAATGCCATTTCCCAGGGCGCCATACCGATCCGTTCCCCATGCCCATACGGTGCCATCGGCTTTGACGGCGAGCGTATGATAGCCGCGTCCTCCGAGACTCACGACGTTAGTCAGTCCGCTGACCTGCACCGGCGTCCAACTGTCGATGTCGTTGCCGTTGCCCAACTGATTAAACAGGTTGTAGCCCCATGCCCATACAGTGCCGTCGGACTTGAGCGCCGTGTTATGCCTTTCGCCGCCCATGATAGCCGTGATTCCGGTCAGGTAGCCGACGCCTCCCGGGCCTTGTACCTGTACCGGTTCCGAACTGTAGGTGGTGGTACCGTCGCCCAATTGCCCGGTTGAGTTATAACCCCAGGTCCAGACCGTGCCATCGGATTTCAAAACGATGACCTCTCGTGCCCCGCCCCAGATCGAGGCGACGCCATCCGCCGTTTTCCACTGCGCATAGAGGGTGACTTTGGCCGCAGGCATGGTCATGGATGCGCCGAATGCATACGCTGTGCCGGAGCCATTGGCTGCCGTGTTCCAGCCTGTCAGGATCTGTCCAAAATTGAAGAGCTGGCCCAGATTGTTCTTCACGGTAACCGCAGCGCCGGGCGCGTAATAGTTCGGGTCAACCGGCGGCGCGCCGTACAGGCTTCCGTTGCCGTTGTATATCACGGGAAAAGTGGTGGGCTCAGTTGCTGTCCATTGCGGATAAAGCGTCACGTTGTTGCCGCCCATGGTAAAGGTCTTGCCGGGCGCATACCCGGTTCCCAAACCGGTGCTCTTTGTGTTCCATTGCGCGAAAGAATATCCGGTTTTGGTGAGAAGACCCGTATTTCCCAAAACTGTGACTGATGCGCCCGCGGTGTACAACTTGGGGTCCACTGGTGCGTCGCCGCTTGTGCTGCTGAAGGCCGAATAGGTTACCGAGTAGGATGGCCCTCCGGTGGAAATCCACATGGCATATAGAGTAACGTTGGCGCTGCCCATGGTAAAGGTAGCTGCGGGGGCATAGCCGGTTTCATTGCCGCCGGCACTGGTGTTCCATCCGCCGAAGGTATACCCGGACTTCGCCAGGGCGCCCGTATTTCCCTGGACCGTAACATTGGATCCCGGCAAATAGCTGTTGTAGTCGAATGGCGCATTGCCGCTGGTGCTGCCGTTGCCGGAATATGTGACGCTGTGCGTTGATGTGGGCGTCCACATGGCGTAGAGGGTGACGTTGGCACTGCTCATGGTGAATGTCACTGCGGGAGCATAGGTAGTACCAGTGCTACTGGCGCTGGTGTTCCATCCGCCGAAGGTGTAGCCGGACCTTGCCAGATTGCCCGTATTACCCAGGACAGTAACCCTGGCTCCGGCGGCGTACTTGTTGCTGTCAGAAGGTGCTGTGCCACCGGTGCTGCCGTTGCCGGAATAGGTAACGCTATACGTGGGAATCGGCGTCCACGTTGCGTAGAGAGTGACGTTGGCATTGCCCATGGTGAAAGTTGCCGCGGGCGCATAGTTGGTGCCGGTGCCGCTGGCGCTGGTGTTCCATCCTGCGAATGTGTAACCGGATTTTGCCAGATTGCCCGTATTACCCAGGACAGTTACCTTGGCTCCGGCCGTGTATTTCGTGTTATCGGCGGGCGCTGTGCCACTGGTGCTGCCATTGCCGGAATAGATGACGCTGTACGTAGGAGTGAGTGTCCATTTTGCGAATAGCGTAATGCCGGCGGTGCCTATGGTGAAGCTGGCCGCGGGCGCATAGTTGGTGCCGGTGCCGCCGGCGCTGGTATTCCATCCTGCGAATGTGTAACCGGATTTTGCCAGATTGCCGGAGTTGGCCAGGACAGTTACCTTGGCTCCGGCCATGTATTTCGTGTTATCGGCGGGCGCTGCCCCACTGGTGCTGCCGTTGCCGGAGTACGTAACGCTGTACGTCGGAATGAGCGTCCACTTTGCATAGAGAATGATGTTGGCGGTGCCTATGGTGAAGCTGGCCGCGGGAGCATAGGTAGTACCAGTGCCACTGGCGCTGGTGTTCCATCCGGCGAAGGTGTAGCCGGACTTTGCCAGATTGCCCGTATTGCCCAAGACCGTAACCTTGGCTCCGGCCGTGTATTTCGTACTGTTGACGGGCGCCGTGCCGATGGTGCTGCTGTTCCCTGAGTAGGTGACGGTATAGGTGGGCACGGCTGTCCACTTTGCGTAGAGGATGACGCCGGCGCTGCCCATAACAAAGCTGGCTGCGGGAGCAAACGTAGTGCCGGAGCCGCTGGTGCTGGTGTTCCATCCGGCGAAGGTGTAACCGGACTTTGCCAGATTGCCGGAATTGCCGAGGACGATGACCTTGGCTCCGGCTGCATACTTATTGTTGTCGGCGGGCACGATGCCGCTGCTGCTGCCATTGCCGTTATAAGTAACGGTGTAGGAAGAAGCGGATGTCTGCGTCACCGCCAGGGCAGATTGCGCTGCCACGAACCCGGTCAGAAAGACTGCGACGAGCACTGCCGCCGGCCAAAACCTATTTGCGCTTCGATTCCGTTTCATCGCGAGTCCCCCTGTGTCCGCCTCACCCTTGTGCACTCAATGGGCCGTTCGTTTTTTGGAACGTTTACTTCCCGTCAGCGCATCTCCAGGAACCGATGCCATGAGCATTTTTCCTGTCTGAATCTAAATAAGAGTGGACGTTTGTAGTTGTACTGCTATTCCTGGTGCCTCACAAATTACCGCGGTGCCCGGAATCGTCTCTTCTGTCAATCTGGACAGGGGTTACGGAAGACCAGGTGCGTATGTAAGTTTTTGGCATTCAGGGATTACAACTTTTGTCACTTTTGTATGCGGAAAATGCATTTGGCAAGCAGGCGCCACCTAAGGAATTTCTAAGCGGAAGTTCCTGTCAAACAAAGGTAATAGCGTTTTTTAGTCGAAGCTGCCTCCCCTTGGCGCGCGTTACGGGATACGTTGCTGCACACCTGAACGAGCAGCGGCGGAGGCGTTACCAAAGATCAATGTCTCCTCGTGTTTTTTGGCGGCAGAAGTGCACCTACTAGCCGCGCGGCGTTACCCGAAAACATATGAAGTCGTTTTGACAGGAGAGACCTATGTCCAGAACGCGTGCATTGACGATTTGCTTTGCCGGATTCCTGCTGACGGCGATTTGCTTTGGAACTCCACTCCCGTTGCAGGGACAACAGTGGCAAAATGCGGCATCGACTCTTGCAACTCAGGCTAGCGGCACGTGGCAGGGCAGGGTTGAAACGCTGGTCATAGATAACTTCCCGGCTGGAACCAGCCGTACGCGGACCTTTCTGCAGACATCCAGTGAGACCCTGGAGTTACAGGGAGATCAGGCTGCCGGTCTGCGCACCGGCCAGCTCGTGCAGATCAAGGGACAAGCGGCCGGCAACCAAGTAGCGGTCTCCGAAGTGTCGACGCCGCTTACCAGCTCCGGCGCAAGCGCCTGCACTCCCTTAGGCGTGCAGAATGTCGCCGTTATCCTCGCCGGATTCCCCAGCCAACCTCTGCTCTCTTCGGTGACTCCGCAGTTGATGAGCAGCAGCTTTTTCGGCAGCGGGCTGACGGTGAATGCATTCATCGCGGAATCCTCTTTCGGACAGGCGTCGGTGACAGGAGAGGTGCTGGGTCCGTACGTGCTGGATGCGGACTACTTCGACCAGCCGCTGGCTGCTCGTGACGCGGCCCTGAGGGCCGCGGCGCCGTACACGGATCTGACGAAATACAGTGGATTCGTCATCGTTGGGCCTCAGGCCGCGATGGGCATGGACTCGGGAGGCATGGCGCTCATCGGCTGCGGGCAGATCTCGTCGCCGCAGGGAACCCTGAATGCCGCTTCGATGTGGCTGGGGGCGGAGAGCATGATTGCCCAGAGCGAAATCGTCTCCACCGCGGCTCACGAACTCGGCCACGGCCTGGGTCTGTCGCACTCCCGCTTTGCCGACTATGGCAGCGAAACCCTCGGACCGGACGGACAGGTGCCCGCGCCCTGGGACGAACTCCACGATTACGGCGACAACTTCTCGGATATGGGCAGGAATTCCGGCCAGTGGGCCGCTCCCCAAAAAGCATTGCTGGGATGGCTGCAAACTGGCGCGAATATTCAGAACGTAACCACCAGCGGCTCGATCACACTATCGCCCTACGAACAATCGGGCGGAGGACAGGTGATTCGCGTGCGCCGCGGCTCAGACCCCAATGCCTGGCTCTGGATCGAGTACCGGCAACCGCAAGGAACGTTTGATGCCACGCTGCCTGCCGCGGCCTTTGCCGGTGCGCTGGTGCACTACCAGGACCCCGCTCTCACGGCGACCGTGAGCGGGGCGAATGCGGCCACTTACAGCAACCTGCTGAACTTCCACACGACGGGGTTTGCAACGGATCCGACTCTCCATGTCGGGGAAACCTGGAATGACCCATACAGCAACCTGAGTCTGACGGTAAATACGGCTACGTCAAGCGGTCTCAACGTAAGCGTTTC
Organism: uncultured Terriglobales bacterium; assembly: GCA_964619235.1. Lineage (GTDB taxonomy): Bacteria > Acidobacteriota > Terriglobia > Terriglobales > Acidobacteriaceae > CAZUCM01. The sequence continues at coordinate 629 of CAZUCM010000056.1, read as the reverse complement.
GTACGCGCCGGCACCGGTGTGTCCGGGTTCCGTGGGCAATGCGCAATCGTTCAGCGCCACGGCAGCCACCGGCCAGATCGCCGTAACTGCTCCGGCAGGCTGCTCCTGGAGTGCTACCCCATCCGTCTCGTGGATCAGTGTGCCATCCGGTGGTTCGGGAACCGGGAACGGGACGGTGAACTTCTCGGTGGCGGCTAACGGCAACATTGCGCCGCGTTGGGGCAAGATCACCGTGGGCGGCGCCTTCGTGGTGGTTACGCAGGCGGGTGGTTCCGGGTATTTGACGCTCAGCCCGCAGTCGGTGGAGATTCCTGCTGCCGGCGGTACCGGGGATATTGCCGTGTCCACCAGCGCCCCGGATCTTTCCTGGTCTTATATGCCGAGCGTCAGCTGGATTACGGACATCGAGTGTTCCTGCTTCGCGGGAGTGGGTCCCGCGACCCTGCGCTATATTGTGGCCATGAATACGGGGGCACAGCGGACGGGCACCATCACGGTGGGCGGCCAGGTGTTTACCATTACCCAGGACGGCGGCGCGATCAATGCCGACGGCATCACCTGGAGCGAGCTCACACCGCAGGATGCTCCCATTTCACGCATGGATTTTGCCATGGCGCAATTCGGGAATT
>CAZUCM010000055.1:0-12045 GCA_964619235.1 uncultured Terriglobales bacterium | reverse complement strand
AACGGCTTCTTGGCATACGCAATGGAAAGCGGCACCAGGATAGCGCGCGACCACGACGATATCTCGTAGATATTGAACCAGAACCAATTCGGAAAGAGCACCAGTTCCGGGGGCACGGCGGGAACGGCATTGTATTCATATTGCCCAAAGAAACAGAGAAATACCTTGGTAAATGTGTTGACCGCCGTGACTCCGCCGAGTCTCGCAATGCATTTCCGGGCATTCTCCAGCACCGGATGATCGGCGCTGTACCCAGCCAGTTTCAGGCCAAAATAAGCCTTAACGCTGGCGCTGATATTGGATGGCCCGCCGTCATACGTAGGCCATCCCCCGTCGGGGTTCTGGCACTGTTTGATCTGAGTGGCGGCCTTGCGGATTCGGCGTTCTTCGCCGGTGCCCAGCAGGGAATGCAGTACGATGTAGTCGGATTCCAGCGTGGTATCAGCTTCCAACTCGCCGCACCAGTAGCCGTCTTCATGTTGAGTTGAAAACAGGTATCCTGCAGCCTTCGCACGCGCATTCACTACGCGTCGCAGAATGCTCTCCATTTTGGACGGCAACCCGCGCACGAAAGATTGTGATCCTTGTTTTTCCATGCCTATTTGCTCCGCGCTCGTTACCAAGTGGTTTCCGACCCGCCCGGAGTTACAGGAACTCCGGAGATTGCCTCCACGATTTCCGGGGGCAACCCGAATCGCACGTTCTCCGGCATGACTTCCAACTCCTGGATATCCTTGAATCCCTGGCCGGAAAGATAGGTTACAGCCTCTTCCACCAGGCACTCCGGAGCCGATGCGCCCGCCGTCAACGCCACCGTGCTCACATTTTCCAGCCAGTGCGGCTGGATCGCACAGTAGTTTTCCACCAAGTGCGCCTGCGCGCCCAACTTGCGGGCCACTTCCACCAGACGATTGGAGTTGGAACTGTTTGTGGAACCGACGACCAACAGAAGCTGAGCTCGTGCCACCACTTCCTTTACCGCACTCTGCCGATTCTGGGTCGCGTAGCATATGTCCGCCGCCGCCGGGCCTTTAATCAGGGGAAACTTCTTCCGTAGGGCTTCCACGATCCCGGAGGTCTCGTCCAGGCTTAACGTGGTTTGAGTAAGATAAGCCACTCGCGTGGGATCGGAAATCTCCAGGTCTTCGACCTCCGCGACGGAACCCACCACCTGCGTCACCTCCGGCGCCTCTCCCAGCGTACCGATAACTTCGTCATGATCTCTATGCCCGATCAGGACCAGCGAGTACCCATCCTTGGCAAAACGCACCGCTTCCACGTGGACCTTGGTCACAAGCGGACAGGTGGCGTCAATCACCCGCAGTTGCCTTCTCTTGCTGGCTTCGTGAACCGCAGGCGCCACACCGTGGGCGCTATAGATTACCCGTTGACCATCCGGAACCTCATCCACTTCGTCCACAAAAATTGCGCCCTTGGCGGATAACTCCTCTACTACAAATCGGTTATGGACGATCTCTTTTCGGACGTAAATCGGCGGGCCGAAGGTTTCCAGGGCAATGCGCACAATGTCGATGGCACGCACTACCCCAGCGCAGAAACCACGGGGCTTCAGTAGCAGTAATGTCTTACCCTCAGAAACGACCATTTGCACCTTTAGTATACTCCCGGGGTCTGTATATATTGAACGATGCAATTTTACCCCGGCAGGCTGTCCGAAAATGAACGTAATTCGCAGAACCATAAGGGATTAGCAGTGGAAGGCGATTTATTGACTGCGAATGGGAATACCCAGAAAGCGCTACGGCTCACGCTTCCCTTCCGCCGCAGGTTGCGGCCATTACATACGAGTTTTCTCCACGCCCTCTCTTTCTTTCTGTGCAGCCTCCCTAATGAAAGTTTCATTCGATACCGATAAGCCGAATATGAGGCATCGCGCACCAGAGGACGCCCGGAACAAGACTGTGTTGCCGATGTCCGAGCAACCGGAGGATTCGATCACCGAACCAGCGTTCAACCTCCAACTCGCTGAGCAGCCGTTGCGAATCCTGCTGGCCGAGGACAATTCGGTAACCCAGGAAGTGATGTTGCTGATGTTGTCCAGCCTGGGCTACCAGGCCGACGTCGCGGCAAACGGGTTGGAAGTTATGGAGGCGATTGACCGTCAGTCGTATGACGTGGTGTTAATGGACGCCCGTATGCCGGAATTGGACGGCCTACAGGCCACCAAGCTGATTCGCGCTCATACCGGGTCTCCGGTGGAACCTTGGATTGTCGCCATGACCGCCGACGACAGCCCCTCGGATCGGGAGGCCTGCATGGCGCACGGCATGAACAGCTTCCTGCCGAAGCCGGTAAGGACAGACGATTTGGCCTCCGTCCTGGGGCACGTTGTGGCCGACCACGCCGCGCAACCCGCAGTGGCACCGGCCCCAACCAAGAATACCGAAAAACCGATTCCGGGCTTCGTGGACCAGAATCATACGGGTTCATTATGCAACGCCTTCGTGGCGGATGCGCGAACCGCCTTATCCGATATGGTGGCCTATGCCGCCACCCATGATTTTGACGCCCTGCGCCGGAAGGCGCATTATCTGAAAGGCAGCAGCATGATTGTTGGCGCCTCACGGGTTACCGGTTTGTGCCGCGAAATCGAGGCTCGCGCTACGGCCCAACGACCTGTGGAGGAAACGCTGCACGCGTTGCTCATGGCTCTGGAGACCACAGCGGCGGAGCTGGTTAGTACCTCGGAACGGAGTGGTGCAAGCGATCATGGTCAATAACGCCATAGGAATTCTGATCGCCGACGACCATCCGGTCGTCCGCATGGGAGTGCGGAACACCCTCGAGGCGGAGTCGGGTTTTTCTGTGGTGGCAGAGGCGGCGGACGGAAATGAGGCCATTCGCCAGGTCGAGGCCGTTCGTCCGGATATTCTTCTGCTGGATTTGAGCATGCCCAACATGCCCGGCATGGAAACTTTGCACGAGTTGATGTCCCGGCAAACCGAGGTCAAAACCATACTGCTGACCGCCAGCATCGACAAACCCCAGGTCCTGCAAGCACTGCAGTTCGGCGCGCGCGGTATTATCACCAAGAATGCCTTGCCGGCCGAGTTGCACGCCTGCATTCGAGCCGTAATGGACGGGAAATTCTGGGTTCTGGGCACCCCCGTCATGAATATCGCCCAACTGCTACAGCAGCTATCCGCGGAGACCTCCGGCACGGCAAAGAAAACCTTTGGCCTTACTCCCCGGGAACTCCAGATTGCCTCGCTCATCGCCGAGGGCTGTACGAACAAGGATATTGCGGCCGAATGCGGGATCGGCGAAGAGACCGTAAAGCATCATCTGAAACGCGTTTTCGACAAAACCGGGGTATCGAACCGTCTGGAATTGGCGGTTTTCGTGATGAATCACGCTCTCACGCGAGCCTAGAACCCATGGAAACAACGGACTACACAGCCGCAAACTCCCTGCGCGCCAATCCCATCCGCATCCTGCTGGTAGAGGACAACTCCACCAATCAGGAGGTTGCCACCGTATTGCTCTGCAGCCATGGTTATCAGGTAGAAGTCGCGGAAAACGGCGAGCAGGCGATCCAGGCGCTGCAACGGAATCGTTACCACCTGGTCCTGATGGACTGCATGATGCCCGTGATGGATGGCTTCGAGGCTACGCGCCGTCTGCGTCGCAGCGATCCCCTTACGCTCTCCCCACAAATTCCGATCATAGCCTTGACCGCCTGCGCCCAACCGGAAGACCGCAAACGCTGCCTGGATGCGGGCATGAACGATCATGTCAGCAAGCCCATCATAGAAGCCGAACTCATAGGCGCCATCGCTCGCGCATTGGCCACCGGCGGATCGGCATTCGCCGCCGGCGATTCCAATCCAGGCGTGGAAGCGCCACCCGTCCCCGACCCGGTATTTGATGCCGCCGATATGCTGCATCACCTGGCCGGCAACCGCAATATCGCCGTGGTCATGTTGCACCGCCTGCTCTCCGACATCCCTATCCGCTTGCGGGAACTTGGGGCAGCTCTCGCCGGTGGCCAAACCAGCACCGCCATTCGGGAGGCACACACAATCAAGGGACTTGCCGCCGGCGCCGGGGCTCCTGAATTGTGGCAGACCGCCCGCCGCATCGAACTCCTCTGCAAGGATGCCCTGCTGGATCAGGCCGCGCAAGAATTTCCGCAACTCTCCGCCGAGGTCAGCCGCGTCCTCCCCGAATGGGAAGCATTTCTCGCCGCCAACCAGGCTCGCTAAGCAATTCCCCACAAAGCCCCGGCCCTGCCGGTAGGCAGTCCAGCGCTCTCCGGTGAACGTCGCTCGTCTGAAATATCCCCCGGCCGGGGGATACCCTGCCCCTGAGTAGGGATTTTCCGGACAACCGTGCGGGGTTATCTTGTCCATGAGAGGAAAAGACCATGCAACTACTTGATTGGAGCAGCTCTTACAGCGTCGGCCATCAGCAATTCGACGAGGACCATGAGCATCTGGTTACGGTCATTAATTACCTGCATGCCGCTATGCGCTGCGGCCAGCATCCCCTGATCATCAGTGGCGCTCTCGACGAACTTTGGGAGCATTCCGAACGGCATTTCCGGGCGGAAGAGACGTACATGCGGGCCATCGAATACCCGTTCCTGGCCGCTCATAAGCAAGAGCATGTTTCCCTCCTCCTCGAAATTGCGAATCTCAGGGAACGCTATGAGCATGGGGATACCCATCTCAACACCGAATTAATCCAGCTCCTGCTGCGCTCGATCGAACACATTGAGGAAAGCGACCGGCGCTGCACTCTCTATACCGCCGCAGTTCCATTGCAGATGGTGACAGCTTGACGCCTGCGCGCACGGATGCCCGGCGGTTTGGGGAGAGAAATCAGCGGTTACCTGTAGGAGACGGGATCGCTAACCCAAAAGGTTGAGGATGCTCGAACCGCCGCTGGCGCCGGGAGTCCCGTACAGGGTAGCCAATGCGGAGTTGGCCAGATTCATAGCACTCGATGAAGATGAACCGGAGACCGAATCAAGCAGGCCGCTTACCAGATTCATCGATTGCGTCATAGCATTCAAAGCGCTCGACACCATAGCGGAAGACGAACTGTTCACGTCCTTCTGTACCGCCGAAAAATCCGAGTTGGCGCTGGTGAGATTACCCGAACTCAAGTCACCGCCCAGGGTGGCTAAATCGGTGGCAAGCTGCGAAGTTGAGGATGAACTATTGCCGCTTATGTTGCTCAAACTGCTGTTGAGTTGTTCAAGCGACTGCAATGCGGAGGTGGCGCCATTGACGTCGCCGGACTCCAGGCTGCTCTGCAGGTTCTGGGTGGCGGTCTGCATCGGCTTCAAATTACTTGCCTCGTATACATATTCACTGAGGCTTCCGACACTAACACCGCTGATGGCCATGTTCGAGCACCCTTCCGCGGAACCCTTGCCGGTTTCCACGTGTCTAACTTATCGGCAACTCAGCCTCAATACTTTATGGTTGGCTGAAGAGTCCTGCTCCGCGCCAGGGTGTGTTCCGCCCTGCGGGATCGCGCTATAACTCATTTAGAATGAGAGCCACTTTCAGCCATTGCTGCAATTGAGTTCGGGCTGAAGCCAGGATACACAGCAGTTACTCTACAAGGCGTTCGACTTCAGCATCTGCGCGGCATTCTTCAGCGCCACCTCCGTCACCTTGGCGCCGGAGAGCATACGGGCAATTTCCTGGGTGCGTTCGCCGTCGTCCAATGGCCGCACATGGGTGCGAGTGCGGCCGCCAGCTTCCTTTTTCTCGATCAAGTAGTGGTGATCGGCAAAGCTGGCGATTTGCGGCAAATGGGTGATACACAAAACCTGATTGGCCTGCGCCAAAGACTTCAGCTTACGCCCTACGGCTTCGGCGGCGCGGCCGCCAATGCCGGTATCGATCTCATCGAAAACCAGCGTAGCCACGGACTTCTGCCCTTTCCTTTGTCCTCCCGGCTTTGCCACCGCCACTTTCAACGCCAGCATGACGCGCGACAGTTCTCCTCCGGAGGCGATATTTTCGACAGGGCCGGGCGGATCGCCGGGGTTGGCGGAAACCAGGTAGGCTACGCGGTCAAAGCCTTCGGAAGTCCAATGCCCTTCTTCGTCGCTGCCGCTCACCTCAATCTTGAACCGGGCGCTCATCGCCAGATCGTTGACTTCGGATTCCACCAGCTTTTCCAGCTTGCGGGCGGCTTCATACCGCTGCCGTGATAGCGACTGCGCCCGCTTCAGATATTCGGCGGCAGCAGCGGCCAACTCGCGGTGAAGCTGCTTCAGAATCTCATCTTTGTTCTCGATTTCATTGAGCTTGCCGGCGATTTCCACTCCGTAAGCGATAATCTCTTCCAGCGAATGGCCGTATTTCCGCTTAAGTCGGTCAATCCCCGCCAGGCGCTCTTCAATTTCCGCCAGGCGCTCGGGAGAAGCATTGATTCCCTCGGCATAATCGCGCAAAGTGGCGGCAATGTCCTCGGCGGTAATCCTGGCAGAACCCAGCGCCGCCGCGGAATCCAGAAATTTCTCATCAAACCGCGCCAGCTCCTCAACGTGCCGGATGGCGTTGCGTAACGCAGCCGACGCCGAGGCGTCTCCTTCATAAAGCTCTTCGAAGGCCGCCGAGGCAGCGGCATGCAGCCGCTCGGCATTCATCAGCACCCGTTTTTCGCCTTCCAGTTGCTGATCTTCGCCCGGCTGCAATTGCGCCTGCTCGATTTCCTTTTTCTGGAAGCTCCAGAGATCGGCCAGTTTCAGCCGGCCCTGTTCATCCTGCTCAAGTTCGACGATGCGGCGCTGAAGGCCGCGCCATGCCGTAAACGCCTCGCCCACCGCTTCCGCATCGGCAGCGGCAAAGGAGTCCAGCAGAGCCATGCGGGCGCCCGCATCAAAGGCAAAGGCAAACATCGATTCGCTTTGTGAGTGGATGGTACCCAGCAGCGGCGCCAGTTGTTTCAACACCCCCACGGTCGCCGCCTGGTTATTGACGAAAACCCGGCCCTTTCCTCCGCTGACGATCTCCCGCCGCAGGATCAGCTCATTGCCGTTGCCGTCCAGGCCGTTGGCCTCCAGAATGGAAGCGACTCTTTTCTCCTCGATTTCAAACACCCCCGCCACCACCGCCTTGTCCGTTCCGTGCCGGATGACTTCGCTGGAAGCCTTTTCGCCCAACAACAGGGCCAGCGCATCGATCAGGATGGACTTGCCGGCGCCGGTTTCCCCGGTCAACAGATTCAGGCCCGGGGCGAATTCCACCACCACGTTGTCGATGACGGCGTAGTTCTCGACCCGCAATTCGAGGAGCATGCGCGGATTTTAATTCAAATCGGGGCTTTGGGTAATTGGAAAACCCTCGAAAAAAACGAACGCAGAGGAATCAAAACGGATTTGTAATTTGGTAATTTCAAATTTCAAATTGAAAGGCGGGTCGCACAGGAAGCCGTGGGATTGAATTGGAAATTTGAGATTCAATTTTGAAATCCTCTTCGCGCCCTTGGCTTTCTCCGCGTTCGATCTTCTATGGAGTCGCGGCTCCATTCGCGATGGTTGCCCCGACGGACTATAATTCTCTGTTTACTCGGGTTGCACGAAATCTGCGGTGTACGCGCAACTTTTTTACGGGAACTCCGTCTATTAAATAGAAATGTCGAATTGTCCTTTGCTGCTGTCGTTTGCGCTCGGCGGCGAGATTGCCAACCTGCTGTTGGAAAGCGGTCCCGTTGCGAAACTTGTCATCGTCATTCTGCTGGTATTCAGCATTGTTTCCTGGGCGATTATTCTCTCGAAATGGGGGGCCTTCCGCCGGGCACGGGTGCAGAGCAACCGGTTCCTGCGCGCCTACCGGAAGTCCCAGCGTTTGCAGGACATCGCCGCGGTGGCAGAGCAATTTACGCCCAGCCCCCTGGTCTCCGTATTTCAGGGTGGCTACGAGGAACTGCACCGCCAGGGAAAACTGAGCGGAGTACAGCGCGCCTGCACCATTGCCACCTCCGAAGAGTTGACGCGTATGGAACGGCGTATGCCATGGCTGGCTACCACCGGCAGCGTGACTCCGTTCATCGGTTTGTTTGGCACGGTGTGGGGTATCATCGACGCCTTCCACGGCCTCGGCACCGCCGGCGCCGCTACCTTGCGCGCGGTGGCGCCGGGCATTTCCGAGGCGCTCATCACTACCGCCGCAGGACTGTTTGCCGCCATTCCGGCCGTAATTGCTTACAACATTTTGAGCAATCAAATCCGCGAGTTTGGCGCGCGCATGGACGACTTTACTCTCGAAATGATGAATACCGTCGAGCGCTCCCAACCCTCTTCGCATGCCGCCGTGGGCGACCCGCCGGGGTATCGAGGTTGATATGGCGATGAATCTTAGCAGCGGCGAATCGCGAAGAGAACGCCGCGCGCTGGCGGACATCAACGTAACTCCCTTTGTGGACGTGGTGCTGGTGTTGCTGATCATCTTTATGCTGACGGCGCCTATTTTGCAGTCGGGTATCGAGGTGTCCGTCCCCAAGACGAAGACGGTCAAGGAGATTTCCGAGGAGCGCCTGGTGATCACCATCGACCGCGAGCAGCGAGTGTATTTGGGAAATAATCCGATCAATATTAACGAGATCGGCCCCAAGCTGCGGCAGCAGATTCGCGATCCCCAGAATCAGTCGATATTCCTGCGCGCCGACGAGGAAGTACCCTTCGGCGCCTTTGCCACCGTCATGGATGCGGTGAAGCAGGCCGGCATCAGCAACGTAAGTATCGTCACGCAACCATTGGAAGCCAATGGCAGTAAACGCTGAAATTTGGATCGAACGAGAGAATTGGCGCGGACCACTGGGGTGGTCGCTCGCCTTGCACGCGCTCTTGTTCGGCGGAATCCTGCTTTATGCCGCGATCGCAGGCAACTGGCACGGTGCCGATTGGGGAGGCAATGGCTTCGGCGGCGGGGCGATGAACGCCAATCTGGTTCGTTCGATTCCCTTGCCCGCAAATCCCAACGGCAAAAACGTGCTGGCTACCGAATCCAAGGGCCTTTCCCGCTCACTGCCGCGGGTGGAAGAGAAGGCGCCGGAAGCGGTGCCCATACCAGAACGCAACGCCAAACGGAAACCCGTGGAAAAAGCGCCGCATTCGACGACCCAGTCCAAGCCAAAGCCGATGGAAGAAGCGGATAACGTGGTCCCGTTTGGGCAGGGCGGACCGCTTAGCGGCCCGTATTCCGTGTTCAGCGCGGGAGGCGCCAAAGGCGGCTTCAGTTTCACCGGAGGCGGCGGCGACTTCGGCAGCAGATATTCCTGGTACGTCGATGTCGTCCGGCGCAAAGTTTCGGAAAACTGGCTGAAATACGAAGTTGACCCCTCGATTTCGGACGCCCGCCGGGTTTACATCACCTTCGATATATTGCGCAATGGGCAACCCGCGAATGTGCAGGTGGAACAGCGCAGCGGAGTGCCCTCCCTGGATATTTCCGCCATGCGCGCCATCCAACGTATTGACAGTTTCGGTCCGTTACCCTCCGACTACCGGGGAGACCGGGTCAACGTGGAATTCTGGTTCGACTATCGGAGATAAGATTCATGCACAAGAAGAGGATTTGTTTTTGGCTCGCGGCTTGTTGTTTGTTGTTGGTTGCTCCTCTGTTCGCCCAGCAAGACTGGATCCGCACCGGAACCGGACTGGGAGTTGAAAAAATACGCTTGGCCGTGCCCGATTTTAAGGCAGCCGCCGCCAACAACAACGCCGATCTGAACAAAGGGTTCAACGACACGCTCTGGAACGACCTGGGCAGCGCAGGCATCTTCGATATGGTTTCGAAGAGCTTTTACCCTCTGCAGCAACCCGGGACTCCCAGCGAGATAAAACTGGCCTCCTGGGGCGACCCTCCACCGAATGCGGGAATGATTGCCTTCGGCAATACCGCCTCCGACGGGCAAAATCTCACGGTCCAAGGCTGGTTGTATGACGCCAAGAGTCCAGCCTCACCGCAGGTTTTGGGGAAGCAATATAAGGAACCGGCCACCAACGATGGCGCGCGGGATGCCGCGCACCAGTTTGCCAACGAAATCATCTTCCGTCTGAGCGGCGGCACCCCCGGAATTGCCGAGAGCAAAATCGTCTTCGTCTCCACCCGCAATGGCCACAAAGAGATATGGGAGATGGACTACGATGGCGCCAACCAGCACCAGGTTACTCACACCAGCGGAATCGCGATGGGGCCGAAGTTGTCGCCGGATGGCTCCCGTATCGCCTATTACTCATTGGATGGGGATTGGGGTCTCCGTATGTATTCGCTGGTGCTCAACCGTCCGGTGGCGTTCCCCCATATGCCGGGCATGAATCTCTCCCCGGCATGGTCGCCCGACGGCACGAAGATCGCGTTTTCCTCATCCCGCACCGGCGATCCGGAAATATATCTGGTGAACGCCGATGGCAGCGGACTGCAGCGCCTCACCAACGTTCGCGGCCCCGACGTCTCTCCCGTATTTAATCCGAAAACAGGAGCCCAGATCGCCTGGGTGAGTGGACAGACCGGCCTGCCACAAATCTGGACGATGGAAATCGATGGCTCCAACCCGCAGCGCATGACCGACCAAGGCTATGCGGTTTCACCTTCCTGGTCGCCAAACGGCCAGTTTTTGACCTTTTCCTGGCTGCGAAAATACGGTCCCGGCGCGCCGGGCGCCCGCGATATCTATGTCATGGACGTTGCCAGCCGCCAATGGGTACAACTGACCCACGACGGTGGCGCCAACGATTTCCCCTCCTGGTCGCCTGACGGACGCCATATTGTGTTCCAGTCCAGCCGCTCCGGAGGCGAGCAGATATGGAGCATGCTGGCTGACGGTTCGCAACAAAAGCAGTTGACTAACTCGGGGACCAATTCCCAACCGAATTGGAGTTTTAGGTAGAATCGTTGATAGCAGGGTTGGGTATTTGGTTCCGGAGCCGAAAAAAGCTCCGCGTTGGGGCATCACGAGGTAAGGAGGCACAACTCCAAGGGAATGCGCTAGGCTTCTCGACGAGCCCGCAGTTGGCGGGAAGGGATCAAGCCTGCGGCATAGCTGAATTGCCGCAGGGCATGAGCGCAACTTTTCCGGCGAATCACTCGCCGTTATGGAGGATTGAGTTGAACAAGAGCAAGATGAAGTGGACCGCACTGGTGATCGCGTTGACCATAATGCTGACCCTAAGTGCCTGCAAGAAGAAAACGGTCACCGCGCCGCCTACTCCCCCGCCACCGCCGCCAACCGCTCCTACCGCTTCGCTGACCGCCAGTCCGGCAACGATTGAGAAGGGCCAGTCGGCCACGCTGACCTGGCACACCACCAACGCCACCGACATTTCGATTGACGGAATCGGCGCGGTACAAGCGGATGGCTCTCAAGCCGTCAGCCCCATGAGTTCCACCACCTATCACCTGACCGCAAAGGCGCGGGGGGATCGCAGGATGCCACGGCTAGGGTTACCGTGACCGAACCGCCGCCACCGCCGGCGACGCCGAGCCTCAGTGAAGCCGAGCAATTCGCGGCCAACGTCAAGGACTTGTTCTTCGACTATGACAAATATGCCGTTCGCGCCGATGACCAATCGACCGTGCAATCGGACGCGCAATGGCTGGCCGCCCATCCCGGGGTGAAACTGGTGATTGAGGGCCACTGCGACGAGCGCGGCTCCACCGAATACAACCTGGCACTCGGCGAAAACCGCGCGGTTGCCGCCAAGCAAGCTCTGGTGCAAGCCGGTGTTGCCGCAGACCGCATCAAGACCGTCAGCTTCGGCAAGGAAAAACCCTTTTGCTCCGAATCGACGGAAGCCTGCTGGCAGCAGAATCGCCGTGCACATTTTGTGTACGGACAGTAGATCAGCCGTTGGTCTTTGGTCGCCGGAAGCGGCGGGAAATCCGTCCGCTTCCGGCTGACGGCCGAAGAACAACGACATGTTCATAAGGAACGACCATGAAACGGAATCGTGCAATTCTCCTTGCCCTGGTTATTGGGTTGTTTACAGCCGCTCTTCCGGCCTTTGCCGTCAGCAAGGAAATGATTCAGTTGCAGACCCAGGTGCAGGGGCTGCAGGAC
>CAZUCM010000054.1:0-12122 GCA_964619235.1 uncultured Terriglobales bacterium | reverse complement strand
TGCCTTCGTGAATCACTTGTGCCACCCGGGTAAAAATGGGGCGGAAATACTGCTCCACCAGCCGGGGAAGATGTGGCGAACCGTCGCGGCCGGCGCGCATCATTTCGCCCATGACCAGGCGCGGATACAGCGGCGACGCGGCAATGTAATCGAAGTGCGCGCCGACATAGGCGAGCATTTTTTCGCCCGCCGGGAGATCGCGGCTCAGTTGCGCCTCGACGATCGAACGCAAACCGCCAAACACCTGATCCAGTACGGCGCCGTGCAACGTCTCTTTGTCCTTGAAATAATAGTAAAGCAGGGCCTTGTTGACGCCGGCAGCGCGCGCGATGGCCTCGGTGCGGGCACCGGAGACCCCTTCGGCGGCAAACTCGGCGACCGCCGCGTCCAGGATGGACTGGCGGGTCTGTTCGGGCCGATGGCGGGAGCCGGCGCGGGAGTTGCGGCGTAATGGAGTCGTGACAGTCACCACTTAATTAACCAGTTAGTTAATTATAGCAAAAGGCTCCAAAATTTCAAGGTTGAGTCGTTTCGAACTTGGGGATACCTGGCAGTCCGGATACGGGAAAAGTCAAAGTACAGAATTGAATTCACGTATTTGATTCTTGAAACTTTGAAAACCTCTCCGGTTGTGTCTCACGGAGTTCTTCTTGCGCATAAGTTCAGGGAGGCCGCGGTATCGAGACGATCCAACTTTGAACCTCTGAAACCTTGCAGCTCTGGAGCCGTTACTTCTTTTCCGGGCTTTCCTTCTGGGATCCCGTTTTCTTCTTTCCCGGGGCCGGAGTCTCGGATGCGGCCGCGCCCTCAGTTGAGCTCGAACTTTCGGCTGGGGACTTGCTCTTCGCGGTTGTCGAGGGGGAAGAGTTCTTCTTTGCGTAATCGGTGACGTACCATCCCGAACCCTTGAACTGGATCGCGGGCGCCGACATTAACTGCGAAACCGGCCCGCCGCATTCGGGGCAGGGGCTGGGCTGTTCATCCGAAAAACGCTGTAGTAGCCGCTCAAAGCGGTGATGACACTTACTGCACTCGTACTCGTAAAGGGGCACGTAAACTCCCGAAGACTATCCAGAAGAAATCCGGTAGATGTTTATCGATCTCAATCGATTGTAAGTTCTGGCGCTTCCGGGGGTCAATGCTCGGCGAAAGGCCGGGTCGATCGATGAGGGTGGACGGGGAGCGATAGACGGCGTTCAACGCGGAATGCGCAACTTGAAACGGGGGCGCTCTTCTCCCCCGCGCAGGGCCTCAATGCCTTCTTTTCCGATCAGCGGCGCCATGGCGAGTGCGGCCATGGGATCGGCCCACCACCATCCGCGCAGCGCATTCAACAGCAATCCCCCGAGCAGAATCAGCGAAAGATAGCCGCAGAACTCGGTCTGACGGGAATCGGCGCGTAATGCGCCGCTCCGGATTGCCCCGGCGATCCGCCGCTTGGCGTGTGCCAGGACGGGCATCACGATCAGCGCGGCCACGGCGACGGCGATTCCAACGACGCTTTCGGCCGGATGAATTCGCTTCAGTACGGCGTGCGTGCCTTTTTCGGCCACGAAGATCGCCAGCACGATAAAGCAGAAACCCACCCAACGCAGAGCCTTGCGCTCCGCCTGAGCGCGGCGCTTGGGATCGTAATCCTGGCGCAAGCGCCACAGAAGAGCGGCGCCGGAAACGGCTTCAATCACCGAGTCCAATCCAAAACCCACCAGGGCAAAGCTTCCCGCCAGGATGCCGGAGACGAGCGCAACCAGTGCCTCCAGCACATTCCAGACAATGGTCAGGTATTCGAGACGCTGGGCGCGGGCGATGAGCAGTTGGCGATCAGCGGTTTCAAATGGGGATGCCTGCGACATTACGGGATAAGCTTACAGCAGTCAGCCGTCAGCGGTCAGCCAGAATTCCCCACAAATCATCGGCCGCAGCCTGGTTGGCTGAAAGCCGGGAACTATTCGTTACGCCGCATCAGCAGGTAGGCGCGCATGAACATTTGCAAATCGCCATCGAGAACGCGGTCGACATCGCCCACTTCCGCCTTGGTGCGGTGGTCCTTGATCATCCGGTACGGCGCCAGCACGTAGGAGCGAATCTGGGAGCCGAAGTTGATGCCGAGCTTGGAGTCCTCGATCTTCTTGGTGACCGCCCGCTTCTTGTCCAATTCGTACTCATAGAGCTTGGAGCGCAAGATGCTCATGGCGCGTTCTTTGTTTTTATGTTGGGAGCGCTCATTCTGGCAGCACACAACAAGATTGGTCGGCAGGTGGGTGAGGCGCACCGCCGAATCGGTGGTATTTACGTGTTGCCCGCCCTTGCCGCCGGAGCGGTAGGTGTCGACGCGCAGGTCTTCCTGCCGGATTTCGATATTGATATTCTCGTCGATTTCCGGCGAAACGTAGACGCTGGCGAACGACGTATGCCGCCGATGGGCCTGATCGAACGGCGAAATGCGCACCAGCCGGTGCACGCCGATTTCGCTGCTCAGCAAGCCGAAGGCATAATCGCCGGTGACGCTGAAGGTGGCCGACTTCATGCCCGCTTCTTCGCCCGGCTGATAGTCGTTCAGGACGGCGCCAAAACCATTGCGTTCGGCCCAGCGCAGATACATGCGCAGCAGCATGTCGGCCCAGTCCTGCGACTCGGTGCCGCCGGCGCCGGGGTGAATCGTCACGATGGCGTTGCGGGCGTCGTTTTCGCCGGAGAGCAGCGTTTCCGTCTCCAGACGTTCGAGCAGGCTGCGCAAGGCATCCATTTCCCTGCGCAACTCGGGGCCGACATCTTCGCCTTCGCGCGCCAGTTCGAAATAGGTGTCGATTTCGCCCGCGCGGCGCGTGAGGTCCGCTTCGGTGCTCATCGTGTCTTCGAGCCGCTTGCGCTCGCGCATGACCGCCTGGGACTTTTCCGGGCTGGACCACAGGGCGGGATCGGCCGCCTGTTTCTCGATTTCCGTCAGTTGTTCGCGTAGCTTGGGGAGGTCAAAGATACTCCCGTAAATCGTGGGCCTTCGTCTTGAGGGCTGCGTATTCTTGTTCGAGTTCTTCTACCATAGAAAATCAGTCGTTGGCCTTTGGTCGTCGGTCGTTGGCCGGAGAAAACCCCGAATCGCCATTGGCGACTGGCTGCATTTTTCGGCCAACGACCAACGACCAAAGACCAACGACTATGGAAATTATGACACAGAGCCAGGCAAACCAATCGCCGTGGCGGGTGTAAAACGTGGTGCTGCGGACAACCCCGAAGGGAAGCGAAAGCGCGGTTTGCACGTCGCGCGGCGCCGCTTCCACCACGCGGCCGTACGGATCGATCGATGCGGTAATGCCGGTATTGGTATCGCGCAGCACCCATCGCCGGTTCTCGATGGCGCGCATACGCGCCTGATTCAAATGCTGCAGGGGCGCCGCCGTGTGTCCGTACCAGGTGTCATCGGAGATATTGACGAACACCTGAGCGCCATTGGCGGCGAATTGCCGGATTTCTCCCGGAAAGATCGATTCGTAACAGATAAACGTTCCCGCCTTATAGCCGCCCAAATCAAAAATCTGACGCCGCCAGCCGGGAACGAAGTCGCCGACTTCGCGGGTCAGCTGGTGGGCGAAGCCGAAAAGCCCCTTAAAGGGCACATATTCGCCGAACGGAACCAGATGGATTTTGTCGTAGCGGCCGGTCCAACGGCCGTCAGGGGCGATCAGCACCGCCGAGTTGAATAATTGCGGCGGTTCCAGCGGACCGCGCGGCAGGTCATCCCTGATGCCGACCGCGCCGGCGATGACATAGGCATGCGTCTGCATCGCCAACTGGCTCAACGTGGAACGGAAAAGCGGATCGTTGGTGAAGAATGGCGCCGGGGATTCGGGCCATATGATTAACTCAGCGTCGGGCTCGCCCGTGCTTTCCGCCGGGGGGGGCGGCAGGCTCTTGCGGCTCAACTCCTCCAGAGTATGGCGAAACATCTGCGGCGACCAGTTGGCGTCCAGCAAAAGATCGGGCTGCACCAGGCGGGCAGTTTCCATGGCGGGTGCCGGAGGTGGCTGCACGAACACGCTGGCCTGCAAGGCGCAGGCGGCCAGAATCGCGGCCAGCAGCAGCAGACGGCGTCCTCCGCGCGGGGCAAGCAGTGCCGCCGCAAAAACCGTATTCACCAGCATGATTTCGAACGAAAGCCCGTAAACCCCGGTTACGGTAGCCAGACGGGTCATGGGCACGTTGTCGATCTGTGCGGTTCCCAGCAGGTCCCAGGGGAAGCCGACGATATGTGTACGGGAAAACTCCACGGCCACCCAAAGGAAAGGGGCAAACACCAGGGCGCGCCGGAGTCCGATCCCCGGTTTGCGCGCTCCCCGCGCCACCAATGACAGCAGCAGGGTAAAGAGACCGGTTTGAGCGCCCACCCATAGACAGAAAAGAACCAGCACTCCCAGGGCCGCGGCCGGGTTGAGGCCGCCGTACACATGCATGGTGTACATCACCCAGTAACAGGAGCCGGCATAAAAGATGGCGCCACTGAGCCATCCCAGCAGGAACGCCTGTCCGGCAGTGGCGGCGTGCCGGGGGCCGGGAGCCGCCGGGCCGGGCGGCAATCCGCCGGGACTGCGGGCTTGCAGTACCGCCAGCAGCAACGGTGCAAACGCAATCCAGCTGAGCCAATAAAGATTTGGGGTGGGGAAGATGAGCACCTGCAAGATGCCCGAGAGCGCGGCGAGAATCCATGTGCGAGGAGCCATTCCCGATCCCGCGTTTCTCCCGCTTCGTTCCACGTTCCACGTCCCTCGTTCCAGGTTTTCCGATCCGAATGACACGCGCTCTAAGCTGTTCTGCTGATGAATTGTAACAAGCAAAAACCTTACCGGGTTCCGGGCGTCACGATCCCGGCCCGGGCGTGCAAGCTGGAACGAGAAACGTGGAGCGCTGTCACGGCTGATTTGATACAATGGGAGCATAAGCTGATAGACCCCTAATAAGCTATCGAAGCTAGTGTTGCTCCGCGACGCGACCCTTGGGCGAAAGCAGCCCGGGGGCTCAGACGTAAGAACACCGCCGCACGATCCGGTGCGAAGGGTGTACCGGTCGGCGACGCGGACATTGGGTTCCGTCCCCCGTTTTGGAGTGCAAGGGACAAATAATAATAAGGCGATCAAAAATTTCTGGCGAACCAACTGGAGGATTTTTTTATGCGTACATGGCTAGCGGCGCGCCGCTCCGCTAAGGCCTTAGCTGTGGCTCTGATGGTAATGCTGACCAGCGCGATGGCGCTGGCGGAACCTGAAGCCGCGGGCGAAGCCGGACTGAAGTTGCCCGATCTGCGTACCGTCGCATTTCATGGCATGAATGGCCACAAACTGTTGCTGATCGGGCTTTGCTCCTGCGCCTTCGGTCTGCTTTTCGGCCTGGTGATTTTTGTGCAGTTGAAGAAACTGCCCGTCCACCGCGCCATGCTCGAGATGTCGGAGCTCATCTACGAGACCTGCAAAACCTATCTGCTCACCCAGGGAAAGTTCCTCAGCATCCTGTGGGTCTTCATTGCCATCGTCATGGTGCTGTACTTCGGCATTCTGGCTCCGGTTCCGGGCAAGCCCGTAGGTACGACTCTGCCGATCATTCTGGGATTCAGCCTGATCGGTATTCTCGGCAGCTACGGCGTGGCCTGGTTCGGCATTCGCGTCAACACCTTTGCCAACTCGCGCGTAGCCTTTGCCAGCCTGAAAGGCAAGCCGTTTGATTGCTATGCGATTCCGTTGCGCGCGGGCATGAGTATCGGCATGATGCTGATCAGCGTCGAGCTGCTGATCATGTTGTTCATCCTGCTGTTTATCCCCGGCGACCTGGCCGGCGCCTGCTTTATCGGATTCGCCATCGGCGAATCGCTGGGCGCGGCGGCACTGCGTATCGCCGGCGGCATCTTCACCAAGATCGCCGACATCGGCAGCGATTTGATGAAGATCGTATTCAAGATCAAGGAAGATGATGCCCGTAACCCCGGCGTCATCGCCGACTGCACCGGTGACAACGCCGGCGACTCGGTTGGCCCTTCCGCCGATGGGTTCGAAACCTATGGTGTTACCGGCGTAGCCCTGATCACCTTCATCCTGCTGGCCGTGAAAGACCCGACCATCCAGGTGCAGTTGCTGGTCTGGATCTTCGTCATGCGCGTCATGATGTTGTTCTCCAGCGCCGGCGCCTATTTCCTCAACGACATCATTGCCCGGGCAAAGTACGGCAGCGCGACCGACATGAATTACGAGGCCCCGCTGACCTCGCTGGTCTGGATCACATCGATCGTCTCGATCGGTCTGACCTACCTGGTTTCCTGGTACATGATTGTCGGCTTGGGTGACGGTACGCTCTGGTGGAAGCTGGCCAGCATCATCTCCTGCGGTACGCTGGCGGGCGCTGTCATTCCGGAGTTGGTCAAAGTCTTTACTTCGACCGAATCGCGCCACGTGAAGGAAGTCGTAATCTCGGCGCGGGAAGGCGGCGCTTCGCTCGACATTCTGTCGGGCTTTATTGCCGGCAACTTCTCCTGCTATTACCTGGGCGGCGCCATGATCGCCCTGATGTCCATCGCCTATCTCGTCAGCACGCACGGTTTGGCCGCGCTGATGGTGGCGCCGGCCGTCTTCGCCTTCGGCCTGGTGGCCTTCGGCTTCCTGGGCATGGGACCGGTGACCATTGCCGTGGACTCCTACGGCCCGGTTACCGATAACGCCCAGTCCGTTTACGAATTGTCGCTGATCGAGCAGGTCCCCAATGTCGAAGCGGAAATCAGCAAGGATTTTGGCTTCAAGCCCAACTTCGATCGCGCCAAGTACTTGCTGGAAGCCAATGACGGCGCCGGCAACACCTTCAAGGCTAGTTCCAAGCCGGTGCTGATCGGCACCGCCGTAGTGGGCGCCACCACCATGATCTTCTCCATCATCATGGCGTTGACCGACCACTTGACCCGGGTCGAGGATGTGGCCAAGCTCTCGATTCTGCACGCTCCCTTCCTGCTGGGTATGATTACCGGTGGCGCCATGATTTACTGGTTTACCGGCGCTTCCACCCAGGCCGTCTCCACCGGCGCCTATCGCGCGGTGGAATTCATCAAGGCCAATATCAAACTGGAAGGCGTGGAAAAGGCGAGCGTGGAAGACTCCAAGCGTGTAGTGGAAATCTGTACCCAGTATGCGCAGAAGGGCATGTTCAACATCTTCATCGCCATCTTCTTTGGCACCCTCTCCTTTGCGTTTATCGAGCCGTTCTTCTTTATCGGCTACCTGATCGCCATCGCTATCTTTGGCCTGTTCCAGGCCATGTTCATGGCGAATGCGGGCGGCGCATGGGATAACGCCAAGAAGATTGTCGAAGTCGAACTGCAACAGAAGGGCACCGAGCTGCACGCCGCTACGGTTGTGGGCGACACGGTGGGCGACCCGTTCAAGGACACCTCTTCGGTGGCCATGAACCCGGTCATCAAGTTCACCACCCTGTTCGGCCTGCTGGCCGTAGAACTGGCCGTGAGCCTGAGTGGAGCCCATCCGACATTGGCGCACGCCCTGGCGGCGGCGTTCTTCGTCGTGTCGTTCATCTTCGTCTATCGCTCGTTCTACTGCATGCGCATCAATGTGACGCCGCTTGCGGAAGTCGAGCAGAAGGCGGGAGCGCACGCCGGTTAATTCCATTGTCTGGTTTCAAACCAACGCCGCCCGGTCCTTCGGGCGGCGTTTTTTATGGTGCTGGTTGCGGAGCCTTTCCCGGGTGCGCGGGCCTCTGGCCCGCAATTTTTTGAGCGTGGATGGCGCTTTCCGGCCGCCGACGGCAGACCGGCGACGGGAGTCGATGGGCATTCTTGTTATAATTTCGCGCAAGCATGAATGGACAACTGCAAACGCTGTGGGATGTGGGCCAACGCTGGCGCATTGATGGACTGGAGTTCGTGCGCCGGGATGTGCCGAAGATCGCGGTCGTGCTCGTCATTGCCTTTGTGCTGACGCGCCTGTTGCACGTATTGACGCGGCGGTTGACCGCATTCAGCCAGCGCCAGGAGCTGGCCCCCGGGATCCGCTCTCAGCAACTGCGCACGCTGGCCAGCGTCATTAACGGAATTGGCATGTTTGTCATTCTGTTTGTGACCGCCATGCAAATCCTGCCGGTCTTGGGGATCAATATGGGTCCGCTGCTGGCCAGTGCCGGTGTCGCGGGCCTGGCGATCGGGTTTGGCGCCCAAACCCTGGTCCACGATGTCATCAATGGCTTTTTTATTCTGCTGGAAAACCAGTACAGCGTGGGCGATGGGATCAGGGTTTCGGGCGTAGCGGGCACGGTGGAACAGATGACGCTGCGGCGTACGGTGTTACGGGACGCGGACGGAACCTTGCATACCATCCCCAACAGTCAGATTACGGTGGTTTCCAATCTGACCAGGGATTGGACGCTGACCTCACTCCATGTTTCGGCCGGATATCCGGTGAGTGCCGACCGGGTGATTGCCTTGCTCAGCCAGATTGGCACGGAACTGCGCCAGGATCCGGAGTTTTCCCAGTTGCTGCTGGCAGATCCGCAGGTGCCGGGCATCGACCGCGTGGCCGCGGGAGAAGTGGACTATCTGATGCTGATCAAGACCAAACCCGGCGCGCAGTTCGCGGTGGTGCGCGAGCTTCGCCGGCGCATCAAGGACTCTTTTGAAAAGAACCATATTCAACCGGCGGGTCCAGCTCCGCTTTATGTCATGAGCCAGCTGCCAGGGCAGGACAAGCAATAAAAGCGTCTTCGGCCTTCGGCCGGAAGCCCCGTTCGTCTACAGCCCCGGGCCGCAAGGCCGTTTTTCCCGGTTTTTCTCGGCCTACTTGGGCTTCTCTGCGCTCCGTCTTGCCCACAGACCAAAAGCCAACGGCCAACGACGTTTTTGCATCTGAGTGGTTGAATGCTGCTACGGCTTGCCGGTATCGGTGTTGTGGCAGGGTTTCTGTGCGTCCTCGCGTGGTATTTCTGGTTTCGTCGTTGCAACCGGCGAAAGGCGGCGGAGGTCCTGCGCTGGGTCGAGTTTGCCTTCCACGGGCACGGCCGAGTGGTAAGTGTGCACTGGCAGAGAGCCTCGAGTTTCCGGATGCGATTACGGTTGTCGACGGTGGTGTTTCGGCGGGCAGTATTATTTGTCCGGCTTCTTCCCCGGGAAAATCCGATTCTGTGGCTGCTGGGGCGGATTCGCGGGCAGCAGGAGACGGTGACCTTTCAGGCTGATCTGGAGAGTCAACCCAATTTCGATCTGGAAGTCCACAACCGCCGCTGGTACGGCCGCACCGAGCGGCGCTCGCAGCCGGATACGCGAGATTGGATTCTGCAGCCGGTGGGACCCTTTGTTTTGACGACGCGCAATGACTGGCAGAGGGAGATTACGAACATGATGAGCGCACTGGTGGCTTCCCGTGAATGTGATTGTTCCACCGTGTGCTTCCGCCGTTCTTCGCCGCACTTTTCAGTGACTGTTCCCCTGGAAGCCATGGCGCCCGAGTCGCAGACGCAGGCGGAAATTTTCGATGTTTTGCGGGAACTTGCTGCCGGCGCATCGACTGCCCGGTTCTAAACAGCGGCATCGCAAGTTTCCGGCACTATCGACCCGCCGGCCGCGTCCTCTGAGGTATCACCTCGCCCCGGCAAAGTGACTTTCGTGACAATTTCTGTGACGCACTCAGGATTGTTTTGCCCGCACTTGTGTGATACGTTAACGCCAAGACCACACTCTAGAACCAATCTGGATGGCGCTCGTGGCGGTAGGCGTTGGCGTATGGCTGGCGTAGCGCAAGTGATGATGCCAATAGACTTAGCCCAGACGGGAAGAGCCGGTCGTGCGGGGGAGGCGGCCACCTATGAAGGATGAATCGACCGCGGTCGGCAGAGCACCGGAGCCTGAGCGCGAAAGCTTTACCAGCCGGAAGCTGATTCGGCCGACATTAAATCATCGCGCCGAAATGCGCAGCGATACTCCGGGAGAGCGTCGCGAGCGGCAGGCGGCGACGGCAGCGCCGGCCGGCAAGAAACTGCCGCCGCCGGAGCAGACGCACGCGGAAAATTTTTACTATCAGAAGCAGATGCAGGCCAAGACCCCCATGGTGATCGTGTTGCAGGATGGGGAAGAAATGCACGGCGTCATCGAGTGGTACGACAGGAATTGCATAAAGCTCATCCGTGCCGGGTCCTCCAACGTGTTGGTTTACAAACCTGCCATCAAATATATGTATAAGGAGAGCGAAGCCCACTAGCGCTCTCGTTGTATACTCAGCCGTCGCCTTGGGAGGCCGTATATGACCGGAAATGGACGTCAGCCCATCCCCGACGGAGCCGCAAAACGGGAACAAAGCATAGCGATGGCCTTTGTCGGCATTGCGGTGCTGGTGGCCGATTTGCTGGTCATTTTCTTTGCTCCCGCATCGTTTCGGGTGCAGCAGCGCTCGGCCTTCACGGCATTGATTATCGCTCTGGCCCTGTTGGGAGCGGTGCTGGTCGCCCTGGGCCGCTGGATCGGCCGAAGCTTGCAATAGCGAATTCCTCGTCCTCTCGTGACTCCCTGCTGTCTCATGCGACAATAAGCGCATGCCTGCGGAACCACAGCGTCGAGCTTCAGGCCGATGCCACTGGAACGCCGGCTATTGAGAATGCCGCCGGTGCGGTCAGCGACGAGGAACTGCATCGGGCGATCCTGGTGACTCAGCAGATGAGGTTCAGCCGAGTGCTGAGCACCCGTGAGTGGATCGAAGGGATCTCGACCTCGCGCTGAAGCGCAGAGGCGACGATACAAAGCTGAAACAGAGTTGGTTGATCCTTTCTTTCCGCGGCTTTTCGTCAGTGCGCGAGAATAGTCCATACTCAAGCCGCAACTCTTTCCGTCCCGCTATAATCTAAGGAATGTAAGTTGTTTCCGACCACGGCGGCCTTCGAGCGTGACTCTGGTTTCCGTGGCGGCGCCTGTCATCAAGCGAGGGCAGGCCGAGGGTGCGGGGGGAAACGCCCGTGCCTCCCGAGTTTGGAAAGGAAACATTCTCCAGTGGGCGTAGTTTTGCCGCGATTGCCCTTTGGTCTGCTGAAGCGGAACCCTCCTTTCCAATCTTCGGGATAAATTGGATTTCTGTTTTTGATTGAATGGAGCCATGCCGCTGATCGATGAAATCGTCGTGGATTCGCCACCGCCGGCCAGCTGGCAGCAGGCCACCCGCTTGTACGACAAGTTCGGCCGGCAAATTACCGATCTGCGGATTTCGATTACCGACCGTTGCAACTACAAATGCGTCTACTGCCGGACGGGGGAGCTGGGAGCGCAATTTTCCGAATTGCCGTTTAGCGACTATTTGCGGATGGCGCGGGTCTTTGCCGGCTTAGGCATAGACAAAGTGCGTATTACCGGGGGAGAGCCGCTGCTGCGCAAGGGGATCGTTGAGTTTGTGCGCGGATTGGCGGCGATACGCAACTGCGACGGGAATCCGCTGGACCTTGCGATTACCACCAACGGCCACCTGCTGGCGGACTTAGCGCGGCCATTGAAAGAGGCGGGGCTGCGGCGGGCCACCGTCAGCATGGATGCGGTCGATGGAGATACTTTCGCCCGCATTACGCGCGTTCCGCACAGTTTCGAGTCGGTGTTGCAGGGAGTTCGGGCTGCGCGCGATGCCGGTTTACATCCGCTGAAGATCAATTGCGTGTTGTTGCGCGGCTTCAATGATCAGCAGATCGTCCCCTTTGCCCGTTTCGCCAGGGAAGAGCGGGTGGTGGTGCGCTTTATCGAGTTTATGCCGCTGGAGGAGGGCCGGGTCTGGTCCCCGGAGATTGTCGTCACTCTGCCGGAGATTCTGGCGCGGCTGCGCGAGTTTTTGCCGTTGCATCAGATCGGGCAGGCGCAGAGTGAGACCGCGCGGCGCTATGTGTTTGACGACGGAATAGGCGAGATCGGTATCATTGCTCCGGTTTCGCACCCCTTCTGCGGGCATTGCAGCCGGGTACGCGTGACCTCCGACGGTAAACTTCGTACCTGCCTGTTCTCGGCCTTCGAGCACGATCTGGCAGGACAGATGCATCGGGGGGCGAGCGATGAGGATCTGGCCGAGTGGATTCTCGGGGTGGCCATGACGAAGGAAGAGCGCCATCATATCGGCGAACCGGGC
>CAZUCM010000053.1:0-12192 GCA_964619235.1 uncultured Terriglobales bacterium | reverse complement strand
AGCCTGCCCGCCGCCTATACCGATGCCAATGGGTACACCATTTTCGCGGCGCAGCTGGGCACCGCAGCCGGCGAGTTGCCGTTGGCGATGATCGTGAAAGGAGTCTCGATGTCATTTTAGGCCGGGTCTCGCCGGGCCTGTTATACTTCCACTTCTGTTATTGCTCGATTCTGGTCGTCCGGTCATGACACCAACCGCCGTTTCCAAGCCGCTCTCCAGCACCACGGAAGCCGGTTCTCGTTTCCGTTGGGTGATTTGCGGCTTATTGTTCTTTGCCACCGTGATCGCCTATGTCGATCGCGGTGTACTGGGCTATTTACAGAATTATCTTGCCGGAATCATCGGCTGGAACTCGATCCAGTACGGACACATCACGGCGGCTTTTTCGGTGGCTTATGCCATCGGATTGTTCTGCTCGGGGCCTATCACGGACCGGCTGGGCACTCGCAACGGTCTGACCGTAGCCATCGTCATTTGGAGCATTGCGGCGATGTTGCCCGGGGCGGCCTTCTCCGTCCTGACCTTCGGGATTGCGATGTTTTTCCTGGGCTTGGGGGAATCCGCCAACTTTCCGGCCTGCATCAAAACCATTTCCGAGTGGTTCCCTAAGCGGGAGCGGGCGCTGGCGGTTGGGGTTTTCAATAGTGGCGCAAACATAGGCAATATGCTGGTGCCTGTGGTGGTTCCCGCACTCACCTTGACTCTGGGATGGCGCGCCGCCTTTGTCGCTTGTGGCGCCCTGGGCTTTGTATGGCTGATGTTCTGGCTTTGGCTTTACGCCAAACCGGAAGATCATCCCCGGGTTTCCCCTGCGGAACTGGAGTTGATCCAGAGCGATCCGGTTGGACGGCTCGAACGCGTGCCCTGGATGCATGTGCTTCCACACAAGGAAACCTGGGCGTTTGCCATCGCCAAGTTCTTAACCGACCCCATCTGGTGGTTCTATCTTTTCTGGCTGCCCGGTTATTTGCAGACCACCTATCACCTGTCGATACAGAAAAGCCGGACGCCGGTGGTCATCATCTACGCCATATCTATTTTTGGCAGCGTAGGCGGAGGATGGTTTTCTTCCGTCTTTGTGAAACTCGGCATGAGCTTGAACGCTGCGCGCAAGACCGCAATGCTGATTTGTGCCTTGGCGGTAGTGCCGGTTTTCCACGCACCCCATGCCCACAGTCTTTGGTCTGTGGTGGCCTTGATCGGCCTGGCGGCGGCGGCGCATCAGGGGTGGTCGGCTAATCTTCTTACCTTGCCCTCTGACTTGTTCCCCTCGGTCGCAGTGGCGACAGTCGTAGGCGTCGGTGGCATGCTGGGCGCCGTTGGCAACGCACTCTTGTTGCAGGCAACCGGGTACATCGTGGACCGTACCCACAGTTATGTGCCGTTGTTCGCGATTGCCAGCTCTGTTTACATAGTGGCACTGATCATCGTGCACTTTATTTCACCTCGTCTGACTCCGGCAGAGCTGGATTAATTATCACCCTGCTGCAAATCACAACAGCGCTGTTGCGAAATGCAACAGCGCTGTGTTTTCTCGCAACTTGTTGATTACATGGTGAAATTGAGCTGTGTAGAGGGTGTTTGAGCGATTGCCTGGAAAAGTTCGTTGTCAATTTCAACATCCCGGTGTTCCCCCGAGTTCTGCCAAACCTGCCGTCGATGAAATTGTCGCCTATATAACCATACTAAATACAATGGCTTGCGAGCTCTTCCCCGGCCAGCTCTGCGTGGTTCTTGGTTTGGCACGCGAGGTGCATTTAGGCATAGCGGCACGAGGAAGAAGAACGACGGGCCAGACTTTAATAGGGGGTGGCATTATGACAGTCATACTGGTTCTTCTCACATTCGTAGGTTTCCTGGTAATCGATCACTTTTACAGCAAGGGACGCGCAGTGCAGCCGATTCTGGTACAGGCGCCGGTACGTAGCGAAGCGATGGTAGAAGCCGAAGTTGCGCCCAGATTGCGGCCCAGCATGGTCTCCGGATTCCAAGTTCCGGAAAACGTCCGCTATCACCCAGGTCACACCTGGGCATTGAGCGAGAGTCCCAACCTGGTGCGAGTGGGGATGGACGATTTCGCTACCAAGGTATTGGGGAAGGTGGAGAAGGTCAGCCTGCCGCAGCGCGGACAGTGGATCCGCCAGGGACAGAAGATGGTCACCGTGGAACGCAATGGCGTCAAATTCGATTTGGTGTCGCCGATTGAGGGCAGCGTGGCCGATATCAATGAAGCGGTGGCCCAGAATCCGGAAGCCGCCCGCAAAGACCCTTACGGCGACGGCTGGCTGATCACCGTGCAGGCGCCGGACTCAAAGACCAACTTCCGCAATCTTCTCGGCGGTGCATTGGCCCGCGGCTGGGTGGAAGAGGCGGCGGCGCGCTTACAGCGGCGTATGCCCCAGTTCGCCGGAGCGCTGGCCCAGGACGGCGGCGTGATCGTCGACGATCTCGCGAAGGAAATTCCGGAGAGCGATTACGTAGCCATGGCTCGTGAGTTCTTTCTCTGCTAGCGAAGATTCGCTTCGGCCCACCTCCTCCCCGGCGCGCGCATTGACCGCGCCGGGGAAGCTTTTTGGGGCCTCTCATAGAAACAACTTTTCAAAAAGCGCCAGATCCGCGGACTGCTCAAACCATTGAGCCAGCCGATCATAGGCGGCCTCTTTGCCGGGAGGACTGTCCGGCCGAAAGCCGATCCATTCCTCCAGTACGTCCGGACTTTCCAGGGCGCCATGCAAATAAGTGCCTATGCACTCGTCCGATCGAATCCCTTCGCCGATGCCGTTCACGAAGGCCGCCGGAGCCGCCTTTTTCAGGATTTTGGATTCGCCCATATGGATTTCATAGGCTGGGAATGCCTTGCCCCCGGCCGTGCGTGCGTTGACCACGGTGGTGACCTTTTCTGCCCGGAGAGCAGTGGTCACCGGCAGCAGGCAAAGTCCTTTGACCGAGGTCATCTTCGATTCGACCTGTTCGGGATCTTCCAGGGCTTCGCCCAACATCTGGTACCCGCCGCAAACGCCGATAATCCGGGCGCCGCCGGCGTGCTGTTCGCGAATCCACTCGTCCAATCCTTGCGCCCGCATCCATTGCAGGTCGGCAATGGAGTTCTTGCTTCCCGGCAGGATCACAATATCGAATTGCCGCCGGGGAGCGCGCTGAATCCAAAAGGCCCAGGTGAGCAGGCGGAAATCCGTGAGATTGGAAATACCCGGAAATCGAATGATTGCGACCGATGGCGCTTTTTGCGGCCGCGGCTGCCAGTCGTCCAACGCGACACTGTCTTCCTGATCGAGTTGGACATCATGCAGAAAAGGGAAGACGCCAAGGCAGGGCTTCCCGGTGCGTTCTTCCAGAATTCGTGTGCCTGCGGCGAAGAGCCTGGGTTCGCCGCGAAAGCGGTTGATCGCGAAGGCGCGAACCAGTCCAGCCTCTTCCGGATCGAGCAGCGCCAGGGTTCCGTATACCGACGCAAACACGCCCCCGCGGTCGATATCGCCAACCAGCAAGACCGGCACGTTCAATCTGCGCGCCAGCCCCAGATTCACCAGATCGGTGTCACGCAAATTGAGTTCGGTTATGCTGCCGGCGCCCTCGATCACAAGGAAGTCGTATTCTGCCGCCAGGCGGGCATAGGACTCCTCGACCTTTTCCCAGAGAAAATCATGATGCGCGTAATACTCGTCCGCGTGGAGATTGCGCCAGACCTTGCCTTGCACAATTACCTGGCTGCCCACGGTGGAGGTCGGCTTCAGCAGGATGGGGTTCATATCCGGTGACGGGAGCAACCCGCAAGCTTCCGCCTGTGCCGCCTGGGCCCGTCCGATCTCTCCGCCCTGCGGACAGGGATAGGAGTTGTTGGACATGTTCTGGGCCTTAAACGGGGCGACCCGCAGGCCGCGGCGGCGAAGCCAGCGGCAAATCGCCGTCGCCATCCAACTCTTGCCCACATGCGAGGCTGTGCCGCCAATCATGACTGACTTATTGTTCATATCTCAACCCACCTCGGCTCATACGGAAACCTTTGCCGGGATGTTCGCCCGCATGCTGTTTACAAAAGATTCCGCCAGGTGCCGATTGGCGCGGAAGTGAAGGTGAATGTAGCTGGCCAACACCCGGCCCCGCTCATACCCTTCAAGCTCCGACCGGCCCGACAGCGAATAATTCACTCGATAGGCCGTCTCCATCTCGCCACGAGCCTGGATGCGGGAATGATGAAAACTATGCCCGCGTGCGATGGTTCCCTTTTTCCCCAGAATGCAGTCGCGAGTGAACTCGATATCGACATAGCCAAACTTGACCAGCTGGTTCGTCATTTCTATGGTGGCAGGCAGAATTCCCGCCATCGGATAACTGCGGCCGGCGCCGGTCTTCAGCTCCTGCGACAAGTAAAGCATTCCGCCACACTCGGCGTAGACCGGTTTCTCCCCGGCAAACTTCCGCAGTTCGTCGAGAAAACGGTGATTGCCGCTCAATTCGGCGGCGTAGAGTTCCGGATAGCCGCCGCCCAGGTATAGGCCATCGAGATTGGGAGGCAAAGCTTCATCCGAGATCGGGCTGAAGCGGACAATTTCGGCGCCGTACTCGCGCAAAAGATCCAGGTTGTCCTGGTAATAAAACTGAAACGCCCGGTCATAAGCCACTCCCAGGCGCACGATGCCCTCCACGTGAGCGGAGGTCAGGCATGGAGCCGGTTGGAGTTCAGGAAGGATTCCAAGGAGTCGGTCTAGATGCAAGTGTTGTTCCGCGAGCTCCGCCAGAGAGGTGATTCGTTCTGCCACTCCCACCTGTTCGATTGCGGAATGCAGACCCAGGTGCCGTTCGGGGATGGCGATGGACGATTCGCGAGGCAGCCATCCGAGGATGGGGGTGCCGCATGCAGATTGGATTGCCTCTTCCAACATGCGGAAATGGGGATCGCCGGCCACTTTGTTCAGGATTACGCCCGCGAGATGCAACTCCGGATCGAATCCTTCGAAGCCCCGGACAACCGCAGCCAGGCTGCGTGCGCTCGTGGCCGCGTCCACCACAAGCAGCACCGGCAATCCCAGCAATTTGGCAATCTCCGCGCTGCTGCCGGCCTCCGAATTCCCCGCCACGCCGTCGAACAGGCCCATCACGCCTTCTACGATGGCCAGATCCGCCCCAAGACATCCCAGAGCGAAGGCCTCGCGGTTTTCATCCGCAGGGAACATCCAGGTATCGAGGTTGCGCGAAGCGCGGCCGCAAATCTGGCTGTGATGGCCCGTGTCGAGAAAGTCGGGTCCGCACTTGAATGGCTGTACGGCGAGGCCGCGGCTGCGGAGCGCAGCCATGATCGCCAGTGTCACCGTCGTCTTGCCAACGCCGCTGGAGGTGCCGGCAATCAGAAATCCTTTCAATGTTGCACCGCTCCATTTCGTGGTCGAAGAAACCGCAGATCGAACATGTTGACTCTTACCTCCCGGCTACCAACTTCTTCACTTCCTCATCGCTGACCTGCTTGAAGACGCGATACCATTCGCCGACGGCGAAAAAGTCATCGGGCATGGCCGCACAGACCAGCTCCTCGACCTCGGAGCGCAGGTTCTCACAGGTTGAGCGGGAGGCGACGGGGATCGCCACGACGATTTTAGCCGGCGTCAAGCGCCGCAAGGCCGTAACGGCAGCATGCATGGTGGAGCCGGTAGCCAGACCATCGTCAATTACGATGACGGTGCGGCCTTGTACCTCCAGAGGAGGCCTATCCCCGCGGTATTGGCGCTGGCGGCGCTCCAGTTCCGCCTTCTCGCGGATGGTCACGCGTTCGATCTCCGCGGCACTGATCTCATGGTGCCGCACCACGTCCGGGTTGAGTACGCGCACGCCGCCGCCGGCGATTGCACCGAAGGCAAGTTCTTCCTCGCCGGGCGTTCCCAGTTTGCGGACCACGAAAACATCCAGGGGAGCACCAAGCGCCTTTGCCACCTCGTAGGCCACGGGGACGCCGCCACGCGGCAGCGCCAGAACCATTACATCGGCGCGATTAGCGTACGGTTGCAGCAGGGCGGCCAGTGCGCGGCCGGCGTCTTTGCGGTCATCAAAAAGCGTAAGGCGCCTCCCTGGAAACGCGGGCTTCCAACCCAATGTCACTTACTCTAGAGGTTTGGGAGCTTTTGGGGCCACTTGCCTATTGTCGTCCTGAGCGCCAGCGAAGAACCTGCTGTCTCGTGGATGTGCAAGAAAAAGCAGGTTCTTCGCCCGCCGGGGCGGGCTCAGAATGACAATTCTTCTTGCTCGTTTTGATAAGGTCGACACCATGAAATCTCTAAAGTAATTGACATTAGGCCGGAAGCCCGCGTTTCCCGGCTTACTGCACATGCTGGCCGCGCTCTTCCCGGAACTGGTTCTGACAGCTCTGGGAGGCGATGCGGAGCCGGTCGAATTCGGGATACGGCCGGAGCTTTTGCAGCAGCGGGTCCGCGGCCAGCGCTTCGCCGGCGCAGTAGTGTTGATCGATCGCTTTGCGTAACAGGCGCGCGGCCATCTCCCGTTCGCCGCAGAAGGCCAGCAGGCTTCCCTGCTGGTAGAGGAATTCGGGATCCCGTTCCGCCAGTAACCCGGGCATGGCATTCCGGACCACCGCGTCCAAATCGGCCATATCGACGGCGGCGCCAGGGGCAACACAACTTTGCAGCAGGCTTCCGAACCATGCGCCGCCAATCGTCATCTTCTCCGCGGCCGTCCGCGCCCCGGAGATGTCGCCTTTGCGCAGCAGAATCCAGGGAAGCACGTTGGCGTACCACTCGGAACCATTGTCCAGGTTCAAATAGTCCGTGGCCCGCTGCTCACGCCCCAATTCCGCGAAGACAATCGAGCAGGACCGCAGGCCGTAGTCGCCGGGATCGAGTTTGAGTGCGCTATCGCATTCTTTGGCCGCTTCCTGTAAAAGGCCGGCGTAGCGCAGCGCATAGGAAAGCGCGAAATGAGCCTGCGCATCGTTGGGCCGGCGCGCCACCAGAGCCTGCGCTTCTTTGTATCCGGCGGCCACATCGCCGCGTTCCACCCGGTTGCGCACCAGATGTGCGGCGGCGAGCAGAAAGCCGGGGTCCAGCGAGACCGCGCGTTCGTAGGCATGAATGCCGCGGTCGAACATGACTTTTCCGCCATTGCCGTAACTGGACTCATAGTAATAGCGAAGGCCGAGCGCGTCCCAGGCCGGAGCGTAATCGGCGTCCATGCCCACGGAGCGTTCCAGCATGGCGATGGCGTCGCGATTGGGCGCGGGATCGTGGGGGATGGCCATACTGCGCAGATAAAGATCGTAGGCTTCCGCATTCCGCGGGTGGGTGGCGGTTTCCAGGGCTCCTGAAGCCGTGCCGGCGATGACCGGCGCCAGACCCTGCCGCACCTTCTGCGCCAGCTCCCTTTCCAGAAGCAGACTGTTGTTGTCCGGCACGGTGACGGTGCTCTGCCAGAGCAGGCGGTCGCGGACCACATCGATCGCCTCCAGGGTAACAACCAGGTTGGTTCCTTCCCGCAGGAAGTGGCCGGTCACCACATCGGCTACGTGCAGCTCGCGGCCGGCTTTGACCGGATCGGCAGTGCCTTCCGCATACTTGGCGGTCGCGCTGACCGGGCGCACCTCCAGCGTGCGCGTATAGGTGAGAATGGTCGTGATCTGGTCGGCCAGGGCAATGCGCAGGAAATCCTCTTCCTTGTCCTGGCCGGCGTTCTGAAACGGCAGGACGGCGACGGCATTGTGGGCGGCCGGAGCCGCCGTCCGGCTCCGCTTGAACAGCCACAGTGACGCCACAATGGCCACGGTCAGCAACAGCCCGGCCGCCGCCAGTTGCAGGATGCGCATCTTCGAACTGACGCTGCGAAAGACGCGGGCCCGCCGCGAGGGAAGAGGTTCGCTCACCAGGGGCGCGACATCGGATTCCTGCTTCAGCCGCTGCAAATCAGAGCGAAAAGCGGCGGCGCTCTGATAGCGGAGCCGCACCGGTTTTTCCAGTGCTTTTCCCAGGATGGCTTCAAATTCGGGCGGCAATGCCGGATTCAGCGACCGGGGCGAAATCGGCCTGCGCTCAAGAATGGCGGACATGGTGCTCACCGTCGAATTGCCCAAAAACGGCTTTCTGCCGGTAGCCATCTCGTAGAGCACGATGCCGAACGAAAACAGATCGGAGCGCGCATCCAGTTCCTCGTTCCGCACCTGTTCGGGGGACATATAGGAAATCGTTCCCGGAATCGAGCCCAACACCGTCAGGCTGGAATTATCGTCGCCGGCGGTGGAGCGGGAGGCCGCGAAAGCCGAGGAACCGCCGCTGCGCGAGGCGGCTGCAGTGCGTGTGGAAGACGCGGGAAGCGGAGGTGCTCCAGCGCCGGAAGATTCCTCGAGCAGGGCGGCCGCGGCGGCGCTGGAGTGCGCCGGCGCGCGCGCCACGCTGGGCGCCAGCTTGGCCAGGCCGAAATCGAGAATCTTGGCCTGCCGGCGCCGGGTTAGAAAAATGTTGGCCGGCTTCAGGTCGCGGTGGATGATGCCTTGCGCGTGGGCCGCATCCAGCGCATCGCAAACTTGTATGGCGATGTCGAGCAAGGTCTCCAGTTCCAACGGCTCCCGCGTATTGGGATCGCGTCCGCCCCGCGCATCGAGCAGCTGCTTCAGCGTCTCGCCTTCCATCAGTTCCATGGCGATAAACGGACGGCCTTCGTGCTCCTCGATATCGTAGATGGTGCAGATATTCGGGTGATTCAGCAGCGAGGTTGCGCGGGCTTCCCGCTGGAAACGTTCCAGCGCGACGGCATCGGAACACAACCGGTCCGGCAGGAATTTGAGTGCGACGCGGCGGCCCAGACGCAGGTCCTCGGCCTCGTACACCAGACCCATGCCTCCGCCTCCCAGTTTGCGGAGAATCCGATAGTGAGAAATAGTTTCGCGAATCAACGATCCGACCCTTGCGCTTCCCAGCTAAATGTTAGGCGCGAGTTGCGGCAGAATCAAATCGTGAATGGTTTTCAGCAATTCAGGAGTGAAGCATTTCCGGGGCGATCCACTTGAAGATCCCCTGCATGATTGCCTGGGCGGTTCTGGCGGGGTCCATGGGAGGGAAGCCGTTGGTGGCGGCCACGCCGATGGCGCCGCCGTCGGCAATGACAAAGGGTAGGGCGAAAGCTTCTTTGCCCGCCGGGCGCCACCAGATCGCCCTGTCTCCGTACCGGTAATAAACGTCGGTCAGGGTATTGATGGGAACCACCGCCCTGCGCGCCACCATGATGCGGCACCACTCCTGGCCGCTGGGATTGCCGAACTTGGAAAGTTTTCCCTGCAGGTGAAGGACCGGAAGATCATCCACCGCAAGCGCCAGTTCCCGGACCAGCTGCTTCCAGAATCGCGGTCCCTCAACGGCGGCAAGGCCGGCGGCTTCGGTGGAATGCGAATCCTGGCTGAGTTTCAGCATTTGCACCCAGCCGGGAGCCATGATGTGGTTCATGTTCTTTGCCTGCAACCTTTCGCGGAGCGACTTCAGCTTACCCGATCGCTCGTCTCCAGAGATATAGCCCGATCGGAGGAGAGAATCTCCGGCGCCACGTCCTCTACGCTTGTTGCCGCGCCTCGCCAAGCGTGAGCTTGAAGTCCTTTTTCTGCTTGCCGCGAAAGACGGTAACCGTAACCGAATCGCCGGTGCGATGGTTGTTCATCACCCGGGCGATGTCTTGCAGGTCTTCAATTTCCTGTCCATCGATGGCCACAATCAGGTCGCCACCCAGCAGGATAGGAGTATTGCCCAGATACGCGCGCTCGCTGCCGCCTCGCAATCCCGCTCGTTCAGCGGCGCCGCCGGGTGTGGTTTGCATGATCAGAACCCCGGTATCGGCCGCCAGGCCAAGCTCGGAAGCCAGTTCCGGGCCGATTGGAATACCGTTAATGCCCAGTGCCGGCCGCCGCACTCGTCCCAGAGTCACCAGGTCGCCCAGGACCGCCTTGGCGGTGTTGATTGGGATGGCAAAGCCCACGCCGGCGCTCTGGCCCGCGCCGCCGGTGGTGATCATGGCATTAATGCCCACGACTTCGCCGTGGGAGTTGAGCAGTGGTCCGCCGGAGTTGCCGGGGTTGATGGCCGCGTCGGTCTGGATGGCATCGTCAATGAATGCCCCCTCGGGGCTCTGAATGGAGCGAATGGAGCTGACTATGCCGCGGGTCATGGTGCCGTTCAGCCCAAAGGGATTGCCGATGGCAAAGACAAATTGCCCTACGGACAAGCCACGCGAATCGCCCAAGACCGCCGGAGTCAGATTGGGGGCGTCGATCTTCAGCACGGCCAGATCGTGCGCTTCGTCGCTGCCGATAATCTCGGCTTTATACTTCTTCCGGTTGAAGAGCGTAACTTCCACCAGCCGCGCCCCGTCGATGACGTGATAGTTGGTCAGGATGTGACCCTCGCGGTCGATGACGAATCCCGTGCCCTGGCCCTTCTGCGGCATGAGGCCGTAGAAAAAATTGAACGACACCGCCGTGGAGGTGATATTGACTACCGACGGCGACACTTTCTTATAGACGGCGATGTTCGTCTGCTCTTCCGCATCCAGGGAGTCATTCCCGTGGGATGCTTCCGTCAGTTCCAGTTTTCCCGAAGAAGGCAGCCAGCTGCCGGTTCCATGCCGAAACGAGGTATAGCCGATGAAAGCCGTCGCCAGCACGGCGGCCCAGATAAGGGGTCTGAAGCGTCTCATATGCACTCGAACCGTCCTGAATAAACGATAAATTTAAGCGGCAGTTTCGCGCAAGAAGGCAGTCGTCGGTCTTTGGCCGGAGACAGGCAGCGGGCGCTGGTGCAAGATCTTTGGCTTGTAGCTTGGTGCTTGGTGCTATTTTTCCGCTTCGCGCTGGAACTCCTGCAAGACCCGCTTTACCTGTTCTTCGGTCTGCTCCAGGGAGCCGTCATTGTAAATGACAAAATCGGCCAGCCGCGCCTTCTCGGTGTCTGACCATTGTGCCCGGGAGCGGGCATCGACCTGCTGCCGAGCGGCTTCGCGGCTGATGTGCAGGCGCGTGGCCAGGCGTTCAACCTTCAGCTCCGGCTCGCAGGTCACCACCAGCATGCGATCAAAATGATTGCGCACGCCGGCTTCGAAAATCAGCGCCGCTTCCACCATTGCGATGCCATGCGGATCCTGTCGCCCGACTTCCTGGCTCCAGCGGTCTTGTTCCGCCACCACTGCGGGATGCACCAGTCGATTGAGCAGGGCAACCTGCGGGTGGCCGTCGGCGAAGGCCAGAGAGGCCAGGTTACGGCGGTCGATATTGCCGTCAGGATGGAGAATGTCTTTGCCGAAGGCCGCCACCACGGCGTCGTAGACGGGCTCTCCCGGCAGCATCAGCCGGTGCGCAATTTCATCCGCATTGATCACGTGAACGCCATGGGCGGCAAACATTCCCGCAACCACCGATTTGCCGCAGGCGATGCCGCCGGTAAGGCCAACTTTCAGCAAATGCAGATCTCCCTGTTCATTCGGCGTGCCCGGTGATTCCACCCGGCAAGACACTCTTAGGCTTCGGCCCCTGACTCCTGACTGCTAGCTAGGAATCACCTTCCCATGCCGCATGGCGCAGGCCCTGACGGTGTTGACCATTAGCATGGCGATGGTCAGCGGCCCCACGCCACCGGGGACGGGGGTGATCGCGCCCGCCACCTCCGCAACTTCCGGATGGACGTCGCCGGACCATACCCAGCCGCGAGCGGCGAAGTCCCGTTCCCGCTTCTGATCGCCGGCGAACAATTCTTGAAATACCCCGGCGCCGGTGACCTTGTTAATGCCTACATCAATCACGGTGGCTCCGGGTTTGACGAAGCCGCGGCGGATCATGCCCGGCCTGCCGACGGCGGCCACCAGAATGTCGGCGCGGCGGCAGACATCCGCCAGGTTGCGCGTCCGGGAGTGGCAGATGGTGACGGTTGCGTTGCGGTTGAGCAGCAGCATGGCCACCGGTTTACCGACAATATCGCTGCGCCCCACAATCACCGCCTCGGCCCCCTCAATCGGCGTGTGGCTGCGCCGCAGCAGTTCCATGATGCCGGCGGCGGTACAGGGCGCCAAGCCCGGGCGCCATGTTGCCAGCAAGCCCACATTTACCGGGTGGAATCCGTCGATGTCCTTCCGTGGATCGACGGCCAGCAGGATGGCATCGCGGTCCAACTGCCCGGGCAAGGGCAGTTCCACGATAATGCCGTC